>JBAURA010000305.1:0-7279 GCA_049580985.1 Chloroflexia bacterium | reverse complement strand
TCCCCTGGCGGCGCGAGAAGCGGGAGGAGCGTGTCGCACCCACCAGGCCGCAGCCCGCCGCCCAGAGGCAGGCCGCGCAACGCGCCGCTGCGCCTGCTCGCGCCGAGAAAGTTGTGGAGGCCAGGGCGGTCATGCTGATCGCGGGCGCAGCCGTGTTGCTGGTGACGCTCTACGCCGTGATAAGCGCGGCGGTCGAATGGACCCAGGTCAAGCTCAACGATCTCCAGTACGGGAGGCCGCGCACGATGCAGATGGACGCCTATGTGGGGCACAGCGAAGCAGAAGGCGTGCCGTCGCACTTCGTGGCGATGAACCTGAACCGCAGGGTCACTATCCTGGAGATGCCAGGCGGCGACAGCAGCAAAGTCAACACAATCGTGGGGCCGTACCTGTTCGGGCAGGGCGAGGATCTCACGCCGGTGACGCTCAATTCGACCGACCTGAACACCGACGGCAGGGCCGACCTGATCGTATTGGTCAAGAACGAGCAATTGCTGTACCTCAACGACGGCGTGACGTTCAAGCTGGCTACCACCGAAGAGCGGCTGGCTATCGAGAAGGCGCAGATGCAGAAGCCTGCCGAGCCTAAAGGCAGCACTGATGCGGGCGAAGAGGTGAGTAGATGAGTCGCTACCGCTTCCCGCCCAGGGCGGCACAGGGCGCTATGCCCGTGCCGGTAGCGGTATATGAGCCGGAAGCGGCGCGGGCGTACGGCAGCCGGGGCAGCCGGCCCGCCTCCGCTGCACGCGGCAGGCAGGATAGCGGGTTGATCAGAGTGTACGACGACCCAGGCGAGTCGGTCTGGAGCATAAACGTCGGCGCGCTTGGCGACAACCGCCCTGTCGCGTCACCACATGGCAGGCAGGCATCGTCCTTATTCGGGCGCCCATCCCCCGTTGAGACGGACCCCTACGACGACTGGGACCTAGACGAAGAGGAGGCGCGCAAGGTGCTTAGGCGCATTGCGACCCCGGGCGCTTGGGCCGCCGTGGCTATTATCGTGCTGGTGGTGCTGGCGTTCGTCTTTGTCACTCCCGTGTTCGCGGGGGCGAGTGCGGGCATTAGCAGGTATAGCGACCTGTCGGGCGCGGGGATCGTCGCGGCGCTCGCGCCGGAGCCAGTGATCGATGCCGGAAGCGGGGCACAACAAGTAGAGCCTGCGCCCGCCGCACAGACGGCACCACACGATGGCGGCTACAGCGTGATCGGCGCGCCCAGCACCAGCGTCAACCAGATCGAAGCTGTATTGCAGAAGTACGGGTCGCCCGCCGCCGGGCTGGGGCAGAAGCTTTACGATCTGGGTGTCCAGTACGGGATCGATCCCGCCTATGCGCTGGCCTTCTTCGTGCACGAGAGCAGTTGCGGCACGCAGGGCGTGGCCCGCTTCACCCGCTCGCTGGGCAACATCAGGTGGACGCCTGGCTGGGACAGCTACAGTGGCTACCGCAAATACCCAAGCTGGGAAGCCGGGATGGAGGACTGGTACAAGCTGATCACCGACCTCTACATCAACCAGTGGGGCCTACGCACCGTAGACGCCATAGTACCCGTCTATGCCCCGGTAGAAGACAATAACAGCCCATCCAGCTACATAGCCTCCGTAAAGTGGATGGTAGACGACTGGCGAGGAAAATGATACCGACCGACGGTAGACGGTAGACGGTGGACGAAGGACGAAGGACAAAGGACGAAGGCTATTACCTCCGTCTACCGTCTACCGTCTACCGTCTACCGTCTACCGTCTACCGTCCCGTTGACATCGTCCCCCGAAAAGTATAGACTTGTGCAAATCGGACCGTGCTTCACGGAGGGTAACCTATGTCAACGGCCAGGTATTTGCGTACAGGCGCGCTGTATACGCTTGGGTTCGCTGCTGTTATGTCTGCACTGATCGGGTTGGCGGCGTGTGACGCGACGGGCGGGGTGGGGCAGCCAGAGGTCACACCCGGCAGGCCAACCGCCACGGTCCAGGCGGTCAAGACTCGCACCCCCAGGGCGCTTGCTACCGCTACCCTGGAAGAATTCTTCCCGGAAGACCCCACGTCCACGCCCGAAGAGCAGGAGGAGCCGACCTCCACGCCTAGGAGGAGGGCCACTGCTACCCCGGAGGAAGAGCCGACCGAGGAGCCTACGGCCATTGTAGAAGATGAGCCGACGCCTATCGCCGAAGCTGGCTACGAGCTTTACCAGGCGGCTGAGGGCGATTGGAGCCTGGAATATCCCGAAGACTGGTTTGTGAACGAAGCTCCACCCAATGTCCAGTTCCTGGAGCCATCCGGAGAAGCGTTCATCCAGCTTACCTTTTCGGAGGGCGGCGGACTTCTCTCCAACGAGGAGCTAGCCGACCTGGCGAGCGAGCAGTTCCAGCTCAACTTCGAGGACTACGTCGAGCGCGGCAGGACCGAGCAGGGCGACGGAAGTTGGCGCATCGACTTCAACTTCTCGGCAGGTGATACCGACTGGCATGCGCAGACGTTCGTAGAGGGCCGCCAGGGCAACCTCTATATGCTGTTGCTAGCCACCACAGAGGATGCCTTCCAGGACGGCACCTATAGTGACATCATCGATCACGTGCTTTCCACCTACACCGTGCCAAAGGACTGAGCGCGAAACGCAAAACGCAAAACGCGAAACGTAAAACGTAACCACATACCCCACATAATAAACCTTGGCGAACCTTGGTGCTCTTGGCTTCTTGGCGGTTCCGTCTCTTACGTTTTACGTTTCGCGTTTCACGTTTTGCGTTTCACAAATTCCAGCGTCTGCCGAATAATCTCCCTGGAGCGATCATCGTCGTTCAGCGTGTCGAAGCCGTGCCGTCCCTGTGCGTGTTCTATCAGTTGGACCGGGGCATCTAGCTCGGCAGCCCTCTGCACGAAGCGGTCTATAGTCGCGTTGAGGCGTGGGCTGTCGTGGCCTGCTTTCGCGATCAGCATAGGCGCTATTTTGCCGCCATACTCTTCCAGGTAGTGCAGGGCGGAGAATTCTCGGAGATCTTCTTCAGACACGTCTTCGGGCAGTACGTCGCGTGCATGTTGGAGGTCCATCACGCCGTAATAGGCGACTATCGAGCGCACGTAACCTGGGGATTCCCGGAGAGCGGCCCACATACCGAGTGGCATCCCCGCCGAGAATGCCCAAATACAGAGCCGGTTAGCGATAATGTCGAGAGTATCGGCGTAGTAGCGCACATAGCCGAGGAGTTGGGCCACGTCGCCGGCTGCATCGCGGACCTGCGTCAGGCGCTCGGTAGAGCGATGGTTGAAATTGACCGCCACAAGGCCGGATGCCGCTATCAATTGCCCCCAGGAGACGTAAACACCCAGGTCTTTCGAGTGCTGGATGATATGCGGCGGCCAGTCGCCATGCACCAGCACGGCGGCGGGGAGAGGGGTGCCCGGCGTGTAATTGGGCGGGTAATAGATGTCGAGCTTCAGTTCGCCTTCGTCCAGCGAGCGGTACACAAGGTCTTCGCGCACTCGCGCCTGCTCCATACCCGGAATTGAGTACACAACGCGCTCTTCGTACAGGCGATTGAGGTCGAGCATTGTGCATTTTCCTTTCTTCTGTTATGCTCGATATGCAACCGAAGGGTAGCTAGGGTTCCGCCGGCGGCACGCCGGGCCAGGGCCGAGCGCTACGTAGCCGCGAGGCAGGCACCTCAAGGACGAAAAGGCCAGGGGGGATAGGTTGGTGCGTAGCTGTGCGCACCACTATCCTTTTGTTTCGTCCAGGAGGTGCTTTTTGTTCGCTCTATCGCGTCCCCTATCACATAAAGCTGCCATAGCGCAGGCGCTGTTCGTTACGTTCCTGTGGTCCACAAGCTGGGTGCTCATCAAGCTGGGGTTGCAGGACATCCCCCCGCTCCCATTCGCTGGCCTGCGCTATGCGCTGGCGTTCGTGGTGCTCCTGCCGTTCGCTTTAAGGTCGGGGTCGAGCAGGGGGGCGTTGCGGAGCATCACCCCAATGGAGCTAGGCGTGCTCGCCATATATGGGCTGCTGTTCGTGGCGATCACGCAAGGAGCGCAGTTCGTGGGGCTGGCGCTGCTACCAGCAGCTACCGTGTCTCTCCTGCTCAATTTCTCGCCGTTAGTGGTCGCCCTCTTCGGGGTGCTCTTCCTGGCCGAGCTACCGACCCGGCAGCAGTGGCTGGGGATAGGCGTATACCTGGCGGGTATTATAATCTATTTCGCGCCCTCGGGACTGGCCGAGGCCCAGGTTGTGGGTGTGGCCGTGGTGCTCCTGGCTGTCATGTCAAACGCCGCTTCGTCGGTCATGGGACGCCACATCAACCGGGGGGGCAGGCTCGGCGCGCTGCTCATCACCACTGTGAGCATGGGCGTGGGGTCAGCGGCCCTGCTGGGCGTAGGGATAGCAGCGCAGGGCCTCCCGGCGCTGACCGCCACGCACTGGCTCTATATCGCCTGGTTGGCGGTAGTGAATACGGCGGCAGCCTTCCCGCTCTGGAACAACAGCCTGCGCACCCTCACCGCCGTAGAGTCGAGTATCATCAACAGCACAATGCTGGCCCAGATCGCGGTGCTGGCCTTCGTCTTCCTCGGCGAGAAGCTCGACACGCAGGAACTACTGGGAATGGCACTGGTAGCGATAGGCGTACTATGGGTGCAACTGCGGGGTGCAAAACGCGAAACGTAACAACAAAACTTTCATAACAACCCTTGGCGAACCTTGGCGCCCTTGGCTTCTTGGCGGTTCGGTCTCTTACGTTTTGCGTATTGCGTTTTACGTTTTCCTCACCTAGAAGTCGCCACCGAAATCCCCACCGAAGTCACCACCGCCAAAGTCGCCTCCGCCATAATCCCCGCCGCCGTAGTCGCCTCCACCGGAGTCCGAGCTGTCACCGGAGTCCTGGTCGCCACCGGCGTCGTCGGCCTGCTGGCCGTCCTGATAGCCCTCGGAGTAGCTGCCGTTATCGCCGCCGAAGCCTCCGAAGAAGGACTGAGCGATCATCGTGCCGAGGAACACGCCCGCCATGCTGCTGAGGAAGCTACCCGCCATCAGGCCGCCCATGCCGGGGCCACCCATCGAGCCGAACGTGCGCTCCAGGGTGCCGGGCTGGCGCATCTCCGCGCGGGTCGCCATGCGCGCCAGGCTACGGGGATCGTCCGAGGTGGCGCGCTCGTTAGCAGGCACGGCGGCACTCAGGTTTTCAAGCACCATGCGGCGCTGTTCGGGGGTGAGTTGAGCAAACGCCTCGGCGTGGGCCTGCTCGATAGCCTCCGGCGGGGCGGTGCGTAGCATGTAGCGATAGCGGTCCACAGCCTGCTCGTCGGTCATTGGCTGGTTGGGCTGGCCCTGCTGACCGTACTGGCCCGATTGGCCCTGCTGGCCGTATCCTTGCTGCGGCTGCCAACCCTGGTTGCCATATGGCTGCCGAGGTTGCCCTTGTGGTTGCGATTGGGGCTGCTCGCGCCCCAGTAACTTGTCCCAAAAACCCATCTGAGTTACCTCCATTTCTGTATACCCATGTGCCTACATATTTTGTAAGCACAATTCTTGCCACTGATACCATATACGCGGGTGCTGGTTCCAGGGTTGCTAGTTGTCAGTTGTCGGTTGTCAGTTGCTGTTTGGTCGTATTGACAACCGACAGCTGACAACCGACAACTGACAACCAACAACCGACAACCGACAACCGACAACCGACTAGCTTGCGTTCGCAAGTATAGAGGCTGCTTGCACGCCCGCGACGCCTCGGTGGCTTAGGGCGTTCTTCGCTTCGGGAGGTAGCTCGGCCATGCGGCGGCCATCGGGAAGCTCAAACAATGGATCATAGCCGAAGCCGCCTGTCCCGCGTAGCTCGTGGGCGATGCGGCCCTCGACGGCTCCTTCCAGTATGTACTCTTTGCCACCCGGCTCTATGAGAGCGATCACGCACTTGAAACGAGCCGTACGCTCCTCATCGGGCACATCCTGGAGGCGTTCGAGGAGCATTTCATTGCGTTGGGCCGCGGTGGTGTCGGGTCCGGCCCAACGGTTGCTGTGCACGCCGGGCGCGCCACCGAGGGCATCTACCTCAAGGCCGCTATCGTCGCCGAGCACCCACACGCCGCTATGTCGCATCTCGTCGGGCAAAGCGTTGTGGAGGGCGCGAGCCTTGAGGAGCGCGTTCTCTTCGAGCGTCTCGCCTGTTTCAGCGACCTCCACCCACACCTCGATGTCATTGGGCGATACCACGCGCACAGCCGGCACGGAGCCGAACAGATCGCGGAACTCCTGTAGCTTGCCGGGGTTGGTGGTTGCTATAAGAAGGGTTGGCATATAATCTCCTGTGACGCATATAAGTGACAACCACGGATTTTACCACAAGAGCACACAGGCACGCATCACGTATCACGTATCACGTATCACGTATCACGTATCACGTATCAGGCTACGACACCACGGAGCAGATATGCAAGAAGATCCGGGACGCAGATTGGTGGAGATAGCGGACGAACTGCGCGGAGTGGCGCAGAACGGTCTATTCTGGACTGAGCGTACACACGACGAGTACGGGCTGGCGCGGTACGAGAAAGCGATGGAGTTAGCGGCGCAAATCCTTTCGTTGGCGGATAATCGGGGCGCGGAAGAGATCGAGCGGATCTTCAGGGGAGAGTTGGGGATACGGTCGCCATTCGTGGGGGTAACGGCGGCACTCTTCGACGAAGAGGGACGCATACTGCTTACCCAGAGAAAGGACAACCGCAAGTGGTGTATGCCGGGCGGATTGGCGGATGTAGGTGAGCCACCATCCAAGGTGGCGGTACGCGAGACCTGGGAGGAAACGGGACTGCGGGTAAAGCCCGTGAAGTTGATAGGCGTATTCGACTCTCGCAAGTCAGGCTCGCTGGTGCCGGTCCACCTTTACCACCTCGATTTCCTCTGCCAGAAAGTAGGAGGCCAATTGACACTGACCAACGAGACAATCGACTACGGCTACTTTGAGGAAGAAAAGATAGCAAGCCTGGACATGCACGGCAGCCACGCCCACCGTGTGCCCCACGCATTCCAGGCGCACCGAACCGATACATGGGAGGCGCTGTTTCAGTGACGGACGGTAGTCGGTAGTCGGTAGTCGGTAGTCGGTAGTCGGTAGTCGGTAGGAGCATAAGTGACGCCTGATGCTTGCCCACAACCTAACCTCCAACTTAAGAGAGGTTCCATTGGAGGTTAGGTTCATACGCACAAGAATCTGTCTTCCCACTTAACGTATTTCCGTGGGAAGACAGATTCCCACCAACAAGCATCTGGTCTGCCGACTTAAACGGTAATTGCT
>JBAURA010000304.1:0-3106 GCA_049580985.1 Chloroflexia bacterium | reverse complement strand
GGGCTACCTTTACCGAGGGCGACAAGTTCGCGTTCCAACCTGCTTCTCACCTGCACCCCACAATGATCGTGCCTGTATGGCAGGATGGGCGTATTGTGGAAGCGGAAATCGAGGCGGTCAGGCAGATAGACTACAATGGCCCTGTATATGACTTGAACGTGCCGCAGTTCCACAACTACATCGCCAACGGCGTTGTCGTCCACAACTCGATCTATGGATGGAGGGCGGCGGATATACGCAACATCCTCGACTTCGAGCGGGACTACCCGAATACGAAGGTGGTCGTGCTGGGGCAGAACTATCGCTCGACGCAGACGATCCTGAAAGTGGCCGACAAGGTGATCCAGGGCAACGCCCAGCGCAAGCCGAAGGACCTGTGGACCGAGAACGACGCCGGGCTGCCCGTTACGCTGTTCGAGGCATACAACGAGTCGGAGGAAGCGCAGTACGTAGCCCGCGAGGTCATGCGGCTCAACGCGCAGGACTATGCGTATAAGGATATGGCGGTGATGTACCGCACCAACGCGCAATCACGCGAGGTGGAGCAGGCGTGTATGCTCTACCGCGTGCCATACCAGTTGGTGGGGGGCGTGCGCTTCTATTCCCGCAAAGAGGTCAAGGACGTGCTGTCGGTGCTGAGGGTGGTCCACAATCCGGCGAGCAACGTAGACTTCGCGCGCATGGTGAACAACACGCCCCTCGGCAAAGGGATCGGCGCGAAGACCCTGGCCGACCTGGAAGCATACGCGAACAAGCTGGGCGTGCCGCTGTACGAAGCCACGCACCAGGCGGTGAAGGAAAGCAAGCGCGGCAAGGACGAGTCTAGTATGCCGGGCGCGCCCACGTTCACGGCCTCCACTACGCGTTTCATACCCCTGCTGGCAAGCATCGAGGAGTTGATAGCGTCAAAGGCCGATCTGCCGGTGGTGGGGCTGCTCGACCTGCTGCTCGCCAAGACCGGCTACCAGGAGTTCCTACAGGATGGCACCGAAGAGGGCGAGGAGCGCTGGCAGAACGTCATGGAGCTGCGCACGGTCGCTGAGAACTACGCCGAGCTACCCGTGTCGGAACAGTTGGGCCGGTTCCTGGAAGACGTGGCGCTGATGTCGGACGTGGACTCCCTGAAGGAGGAGAAGGACGCGGTCACGCTGATCACCCTGCACGCCTCCAAGGGGCTGGAGTTCCCGGTGGTGTTCATCGTGGGCATGGACGAGGGGATCTTGCCGCACAGCCGCGCCCTGGAAGCCGAGGAGGCGGGCAAGCTGGACGGTATGGAGGAGGAGCGGCGGCTGGCCTATGTTGGGATTACCCGCGCCAAGCAGCGCCTCTATATGGTGTACGCCTTCCGCCGCACCCTGTACGGCATGACCCAGGTGAACGGCCCCTCCCGCTTCATAGCGGACGTGCCCGCCGAATTGGTCACCGGGCGCGACCCAGGCACGGCCTTCAACCCCGCGCGCGCGGGCGCGAAGATGAACAGCGTGCCCGAAAAGGGCCTGAGCGCGGAGGACATCCTGGGCGGCGGGGTCAGTATATATGGAAGCGGCAAGTCTTTCACACGCGGGGGGCAGCAAGGGGTACGCGGCCCTCTGGATAGAATGCAGCCCGGTTTGCGACCAAGCTCGCACCGCACCGAGAAGCGCCGCGAGGAAAAGCGAGAAGAGCGCAACACCCGCCTCAATATCACCTCCGCCTCAGACCTACGAGACCGCAAGCAGGGCGCGGCGGGCGGTGGCGGCAACGGCTTCAAGGTGGGCGACCGCGTGCGGCATAACACCTTCGGCGAGGGACAGATACTCCAGGTGAAGGAGAGCGGCCCCGACCAGGAGTTGACCGTGATGTTCAAGAGCCACGGCACGAAGCGCCTGCTGGCGAGTATGGCACGATTGGAGAAGATATAGGAAACTTATTCCTCTGCCGGTCGTTAATAGGGATGCGGGGCACTGTCGTATGCAGAGGTTGCCCGAAGGCAAAGGAGGGTACTTATGTACAAGCGTTTTCTCTCTAGAGTAGCCGCATTGGCTATACCGTTGTTGGTGATGTCGGCAATCGGAGCGCCTGGCGGCGCATACGCCCAGGGCAAATGCGAGACTTTCAAAGAGACGGGCAAGACCGTGTGCGGCAGGTTCCTCGAATACTGGAATGAGCATGGCGGCTTGCGCCAGCAGGGCTACCCTATCTCCAATGAGTTCCAGGAAGTGTCGGACGTAGACGGCAAGACGTACACCGTCCAGTATTTCGAGCGCGCGGTGTTCGAGGCGCACACCGAAAATAAGAAGCCTTACGACGTGCTCCTGTCGCTGCTGGGCAAGATCACGATGCAGCAGAAGTACCCCAGCGGCCCGCCTTCGCCTCCTACCGCCGTGAACCCGGAGACCGGGCAGTATTTCCCCGAGACGAAGCAGTGGGTCAGCGGGGAGTTCCTTGATTACTGGAAGGCCAACGGCGGCCTCGCTCAGCAGGGGTATCCTATCTCACAGCGCTTCCCCGAGAAGAGCGACCTGGACGGCAAGATGTATACGGTGCAGTACTTCGAGCGGGCGGTGTTCGAGCTACACCCTGACAACGACCCCGCCAACAGGGTGCTGCTGAGCCAATTGGGGACGATCCAGTTCAAGAAGAAATACCCGAACGGTGAGCCTGCCCCCGGCCCAATCAGTCCCCTCCAGGTGGGGGAATGGGGCGCCAGGGGTGTGACTATGCAGGTGCACGCCGGTAGCAGCAGCGCCTATCTTGAGTTCGATTGCGCGCACGCATCGATCCCGGTGCCCGTCAGCACGCGAGGGGGACAACTGGACGTGACGGGCATCTATGTGCAGGAGACGGGCGGCCCCATCTTGAACAACGACAACATGAACCCGCGCCCGGCCCGCTTCACAGGCACCACCGACGGCAAAACCCTCACGCTGAAGATCACTCTAACCGACGACAACACAACAGTGGGTACGTTCACGCTGGTCTACGGGACGCCGGGTTTGTTGCATAAGTGTTTGTAGGGGGTTGGGGGATTGAGGGATTAAGGGGTTAGGGGTTTGTGAGTTGTTGGGCCAAGCGAACCCATAATGTGAATAGCTCATGGAAAAGACGTAGGGGCACCCCTTGTGGG
>JBAURA010000303.1:0-9066 GCA_049580985.1 Chloroflexia bacterium | reverse complement strand
CCCCTGCCCCCGCTCCGGCGGCTCCTCCCCAGGCCGCGCCCGCGCCCGCCGCTACGGCTGCCGCGACACCGGCACCGATGATGGGCGATACACCAATGGGCCTCACGCCCATGAGACGCGCCATCGCCAGGCACATGGTCGAGAGCGTGCATACTTCTCCGCACGCCTGGACTACTATCGAGATCGATATGACCAATGTGGTCAGGTACCGCGAGAGCGTCAAAGCCGATTTTGAGAAGCGTGAAGGCTTCTCCATCACATACTACTCCTTCTTCATAAAGGCGGTAGTGGACGCTATCAAGCAGGTGCCCCAGGTGAACGCCGTGTGGAGCGACGAGCAGGGAGTCATCCTGAAGCGGAATATCAACATAGGCGTGCCCATCGAGCTTGGCGACCAGGGCCTGATCGTGCCTGTGCTCCACGGGGCCGATAACTTGAGTATCACGGGGATCGCGCGCAAGCTGCACGAGCTTTCGGATAAGGCGCGGGCCGGCAAGCTCACCCTCCCCGAGATCGAGGGCGGCACTATCACCGTCAACAACACAGGCTCGCTGGGGGTGGTGATGACGCACTCGATCATCAACCAGCCGCAGGCGTGCCTGGTGACGATGGAGGCCATCGTGAAGCGCCCCGTGGTGATAGACGACGCCATCGCCATCAGGAGCATGATGTTCTCCACCATCGCGCTCGACCACCGCATCCTGGACGGCGCTGTAGGCGCTCGCTTCCTGCGAGTGCTCAAGCAGAACCTGGAAGGAATGAGCGCGGCCACCGCCTCGCTATAGCTGATCGCATGTCAGGTGTGAAGGGGCACGGCGCGCCGTGCCCCTTCACACGTTTGATATAATGATCGTATAGAAACGGCATAAAAACGGAGAGCATATCATGACCGACCAAATAACTACCAATCCGGCCCCCATCGAACTGAGGCCGTACAGTCGCCCGGGCGGTCCGGCAAGGCCCGTAGACGCCACGCCCGTGCCGCTGGAGCGCAAGCCGCCCTGGCTCACCGTCAAATGGCAGCAAGGCGAGAACTACCGCGACCTGAAGGGCCTGATGCGCGGTCTTGGCCTCCACACCGTGTGCGAGGAAGCCCACTGCCCGAACATCTCGGAATGCTGGGAGCATCGCACCGCTACTTTCCTCATCATGGGCGACACCTGCACTCGCTCGTGCGGCTTCTGCGCTATCAAGACCGGGCGGCCCGCGCCACTGGACCGGGACGAGCCTGAGCGGGTGGCCCGCGCCATCGAAACGCTACAACTTAAGCACTGCGTCATCACATCGGTAAACCGCGACGAACTGGCCGACGGGGGCGCGAAGATATTCGCGGAGGTAATACGCCGGTCCCACGAGTACGTGCCCGACTGCGGGATAGAGGTGCTCATCCCCGACTTCAAAGGCGTGTGGTGGGCCTTGCAGATCGTTATGGACGCGAAGCCGGAGATACTCAATCACAACATTGAGTCGGTGCCGCGCCTCTACTACATCGTGCGCCCGCAGGCCAAGTACGAGCGGTCGCTTGAATTGCTGCAACAGGCCCGCGACATGGACCCGTCGGGCAAGATCCTCACCAAGTCGGGCCTCATGATCGGCCTGGGCGAAGAGTGGGATGAGATAGTACATGTGCTCCACGACCTGCGCGCCCACAACGTAGATATCGTGACTATAGGCCAGTATTTGCGCCCTTCGTTCCGGCATCTGCCTGTGATGAAGTACTACACTCCCGCCGAATTCCGCGAGCTAAAGGAGATCGCCCAGGGTCTGGGGTTCAAGCACGTCGAGAGCGGCCCCCTGGTGCGCTCTTCCTATCACGCGCACGAGCAGGTGCAGCAGGCAACGGTGTAATGCGGAATGCGGAATGCGGAATGCGGAATGATTTTGGGATTGTGGTGTTGAGGTAGAGTTATGATTGCAGAAGCCGCATTCCGAAATCCACGATTTGAAATCCGCGATCTACGGACGGTCGATCTTGGCCTCGTCCCCTATGAGGAGTGCTGGGATCTGCAAAACAAGATCGCTTCGGAGATCGCTTCGGGGCATGTGCCTGAGACGCTGTTGCTCCTTGAGCACCCGCATACCTATACCTGCGGGCGAAGTGGCGGGCGCGACCACATCCTGATCGGCGACGAAGAGCTACAGCGAGAAGGGATCACGGTGCTGGATGTAGACCGGGGGGGCGATGTCACCTACCACGGCCCAGGTCAGCTAGTGGCATACCCCATCATCAACCTGCATAACTACGGACAGCGGATAGATTATCCAGGCTACGTGCGCACGCTCGAAAGGGTGCTTCTCAACACGCTGGAGGAGCTAGGGGTTGAAGCGCACCAGGTGAAGGGTTACAGCGGCGCATGGGCGCATGGCCCCACCGGCGAGGAAAAGATAGCTGCCATCGGCGTGCGCGTGGATGGCCGAGGCATCACGACGCACGGGATCGCCCTCAACGTCACTACCGATCTGCGCTTCTTCTCATACATCGTGCCGTGCGGGATCGCCGGCAAGGGAGTTACGTCGTTATCCCGCATGCTGGGCGCGGTCCCACCAATGTTCGTGGTGAAGGATGCCTTCGCTCGGCAGTTCGCCGAATTGTTCGGGTTCGCGCTCCCTTCCAGCGGCGATGCATAGGCCGTAAGGGCACCCCCAAGGGGCAATGATGTCGCATTAAAGACGTGAGATCGTAGATTGTAGGGGCGGACCCGTGTGTATGCCTGGTTGGTGAACCGCCAAGATCGGGGTAGAGGGAGAGGGCGGACACACGGGTCCGCCCCTACAAGATTAATGCGACAGTATTGCCCACAAGGGGTGCCCCTACGATTCGTTTGTCGCTTGGTTTGACTAGCGTGATTTGCCCGCGCCTACCAATCCGCCCTTCGACCTGATGCGCTCCGGTACGCGTTTCTCCTCGGCTTCGGCCTCGACTTCCTCTTCCTGGTCGGTTGGCGGATTCTGGCCGCCCATGAAGGTCGCGATGTACTTCCACCAGGCTCCTACCGCCGGCGTGTGCAGTGCCTTGCGGTCGTGGATCAGGTAGACATGCTGGCTCAGGTTGAAGCCTTCGATCCTGACGGGTGCGACCTGGCCGATCATCCGGCGGGAAATCGATTGTGGCACCAGGCCCACGCCCGCCCCATCGGCCACCGCGCAGGCCACCGCCATCGGGTTGGGCAATTCGAGCACCACACGCAGGTCGCGGGTGTTGAAGCCGCGCTCTTCGAGGGCATCGTTGAGGGCGCGGCGAGCGTCGCTGTGGCTCTCGCCGATACCGTGCTCGAGCACGAGCGCCTGCTCCTTCAGCATACTCAGCTTTACGGCGGGCACCCAGCTATCGTCGTCATGCCGGGGCGCGTGACCATCCGAGCCTGACGTGCCATTGTGAGTTTGCTCGTTGGCTACCTTGTGCAGCTGGCCGGGGAAGGCCCAGGCGTGGTTCAGCGGCACTATCAACGTCAAGGGGTCTTCGAGCAGCTTGTGGTGGACCAGCCCGCGCCCGCGAATGCGCCCCAGCACCAGGCCGCCGTCTAGCTCCTGCGACCGGAGCGCGCTGATCAAGGGGCCAGGCTCCGTCTGCTCTATCTGGAGGGTCACCTCAGGGCAGCTCGAACGGAACTCCTGGATCCAGGGGCTGAAGACGTAGCTGCCCGAAGGCAGGGCGCACCCCAGCCTGATCCTCCCACTGACCTCGCCCCGCTTGGAGATCAGGGTGCGCTCCGTAGTCTCGGAGAGGGTGATCAGCCTGCGCGCGGGGTCCACCAGGCTCTCACCGGCGGCGGTCAATTCGACGCCGTGGCCGCGCCGCACAAAGAGCTTAGTGTTAAGGTAGTTCTCAAGGGAACGGATTTGCTGGCTGACACCGGGCTGAGTGAGGTGCAGGCGCGTGGCCGCAGCCGAAAAGCTTCCCGTTTCATATACAACCAGGAATACCCGTAGCTGCCACAGGTTGATCACTTGCCTTCTCCCTTCGCGGAACGGTTACGCTCCGGCACTAAACCCTCAGACCTGCGAGGTTGGCCCCACAGTATGGGAGAAAAGTCAGAAATTACGAATCACGGGTGGCCTGCGCCCTGTGCAGGCCGAATAGCTTCATCGCGTTTTCCGTCGTTGCCGTGGCTACTGCCTCCAGCGGTACGCCCCGCAGGTCGGCTATGGCCCTGGCTGTATAGGCGACGTAGGCCGGCTCGTTGCGCCTCCCCCTGAATGGTTCGGGCGTGAGGAACGGGCAATCGGTCTCTACGAGCAGCCTATCCAACGGCACTTCACGCGCCACAGAGTGCTTGTCTGTGGCCTTGCGAAAGCTCACTGGCCCGGCCAGTGAGATCATGTAACCGAGTTCGATACATTCTTTTGCATAGGCCACGTCTCCCGAAAAAGAGTGCATCACCCCGCGAGTCCCACGCCCGTCCTCGCGAAGCACCTTCAGCACATCCTGGCCCGCGTCGCGGTTGTGGATGATTACAGGCAAATCAAGCTCACGGGCCAGCGCCAGGTGTGCCCTGAACGACTCCCTCTGTTTCTCGTGCGGAACATACTCCCGATAGTAATCAAGCCCGGTCTCCCCCACGGCTACGGCCTTATGCTCCTTGCAGAGAGTTCGGAGTCGAGCCAGTGTTTCATCGTTCGCCTGGCCGGCGCTGTTCGGATGGACCGCCAGAGCGGGATACACTCCCCCATGCTCCCCCGCGATCCTGAGCGTTTTGTCCCAATCGCCGGGTTCGATACCAATAGTGACGATTGCCACCAGGCCGAACTCCCACGCGCGCCTGACAACTGCTTCTCTGTCACCGTCGTAATCTTCAGAATCGAGGTGCGCGTGCGAATCTACGAGGGGCGCAAGACCAGGGTTTGGCTTGTCGGTAGCGGTAGCCATACGCGTATATGTAAACTGGGGATCGACTTGTGGCGTTCATCCTACCACACCGCTGCCCCGCGCGCAATACGATTCTGGGTGGATTTTCAAAGAAAGACGGTGGACGAAGGACGAAAGCATCAGATGTAGCCTGAACTGTTCCTATCGTCCATCGTCCATCGTCCTTCGTCTTTCGTCTTTCGTCCATCGTCCTTCGTCCACCGTCCCGGGATTGACAGCCGGCGCGCCACACAATATAATCGGGGCGCACGACCGCTTTCTCAAGTGCGCGTTTGCACTGTTATGGGGGCTATTGCATGAAGCTGGTGCTGGCTATAGTGACTAACCAGGCGGCTGACAACATAACCGATGCTCTGCTGGCCGCGGGTTTCCGCGCAACGCGGCTGGCCTCGACGGGGGGCTTCCGGCGCGAGGGCAACACCACGCTTATGATGGGTGTGGAAGACGAAGATGTTGAGCCGGTGATGGCGATAGTGCGTTCCGGCGCGCTTACGGCTCCACAGCGCAGGTCGTCCACACCCGCACCACCGCCGGTGGAAGGGCAGGGCAGTGGGCGCGGCGCGCTGTTCGTGTTGCCGTTGGAAGGCTATTTACAGTTGTAAACATACAACGCAAAGGAGAAGTACAAAGGGGCGGGCGCGATCCTGCCCCTTTAGTTTTCATTATGACTACACCTAGCGAACCGAGAACGATACGCCTGGGGCTGGCCGACATGGCTTACGGAGGCGACGCGGTGGGCCGCGACCCGGAGACCGGGATGGCGACCTTCGCCTGGCCGGGCATCGTAGGCGAAGAGGTGGACGTGGTCGTTACGCACGCGGGGAAGAACATGCTGAGGGGCGTGATATCGGCGGTCCACAAGCCCTCGAACGCCAGGGTGGTGCCCCCGTGTCCTTATTTCGGCTCGTGCGGCGGGTGCCAATGGCAGCACATGACATACGACGAGCAGGTGCGGGCCAAGCATGGCATCCTGCGCTCTCAACTCACCCGGCTGGCAGGCATCAGCGATCCGGACCCCGTGCTGCTAACGCCGCTTGCTTCGCCGGAAGAGTTTCACTACCGCAACACGTCGCACTTCGCGCTCGACCCTTCGGCGCGTGCCCTCGCTTACTACAGGCGCGAGACGCACAGCCTCATCGCGGTGGAGGCCTGCCCGATTTCTAATGCCGGGATCAACAGGTTGATGCCGTTCGTCAATTCGCTATTGCAGGAGTCGGGGGCAGGCCCGGAAGTGGCCCTGGCGGGCACCGATGGCAAGGGGATCATGCGCGTGTGGAAGATCAGTATACGCTCGAGCGAGGCCACGGGCCATAACGTGCTGGTCTTTCATTCAATGGCGGGTGGACGCGCGCAGTCTCGGCCCGACAGGCATAGCAGACAGCCCCGCAGGGAGAGCGAGCGAGATGTGGCGTCGCCGGTAGGTGACGAGCCTGGCGCGGCTCACGTTGTAAGCATCTCGCGCCGCGAAGTGCGCCGGGCCATATCGAGCCTGGCGCAGTCTGCTACGGGCGAGAAGCCACCAGGACTGCTGGCCGTGGAGGTGATGGACGATGGCACGGTCAACCACCTGGGCGAGACGCGGGGGGCGGGAAGCGCCTCCACCGAGGCGCTGGCCGATATGCTGACGGGAGCGCTCTTGCGAACGCCACAGAGTCGAGACAACGACCCGCAGCGCCCTCCCCTGGGATCGTGGATCGAGAATCTCGCCGGGCGCAGCTATTGGGTAGGTCCGGCGGCGTTCTTCCAGACCAACACCGGTGCCGCCGAGCTGCTCCTGTCCGAAGTGGCGCGCCACGTTCCCGGCAAGCTCGGTCTGCTCGTTGACGCCCACGCGGGGGTTGGCACCTTCGCCTTGCACCTGGTGGGGAGGGCAAAACGGGTGCTTGCTTTTGAGCCGGATGGCGGCAGCATCGACAGTGGCGAGTGGTCCGCGCGTACCACCAACACGACGAACGTCGAGTTCCGCAAAGGGCGCGCCGAAGAGCTTCTACCCCGCCTCGCCCCCAACGAGAAACTCTCCGCGATCATCCTGGACCCGCCGCGCTCCGGCTGCCACCCCTCGCTCCTGGCCGAGATCGCACGCCGCCAGATACCGCGCCTGGTGTACGTCTCCTGCGATCCCAGCACCCTGGCCCGCGACATCAAGATCCTCGCAAGCTCGTACAAACTCACCTCAGCCCGCGTGGTAGATATGTTCCCGCAAACCTACCACATCGAGACGGTGGCGGTGCTGGAGGGAATTGGGGTTAAGGGATTGGGGGATTAAGGGGTTAGGGGATTGCGTATTACGTATTGCGTATTACGTATTGCGTATTAGGGCAAATCTGTTCTGCACATGGAAATCCCTTAAGTGAGCAGAACAGATCACGGCGGCTAGAACCTAACCTGAAATGGAAATTCCTTAAACGGTAATTGCTAGTTATTCGGGTGTGAACAACCGTTGATCAGGTCAAAAACGGCTGCAAAGTGCCTCAAAACGGGTCCAAACAGGTGTTGTAACGCGCAACAGGAGGTAACAGGGGTCAGAATCATCAGTAAAGCCACTTATCTAGCTCAGTTCGCTCCATCTAATTAGCCTTCCAACCGGTCCTCTGACACTCTTTTAGCCCTTCTCACGCACAAAACAAACTAGCAATTACCGTTTAAGTGTCAGGTCAGGTTCCAGTCATCGGCATCTGATCTGCCCACGGAAATCCCTTAAGCGGGCAGATCAGATTTGCCCTAATACGTAATACGCAATACGCAATACGCAATCCCCTAACCCCTTAATCCCTCAACCCCTAATCCTCAACCCCAATCCCCTAATCCCCGATCCCCGATCTCCGACCCCTTTTTTGCTTTCAATGCCCAACTATGATATAATGCGGATTAGTGCAAAAAGACGGGTGGTTGCACCGTCGATGCGCTGAGTAGAAGATTATTTCTACCTTTCTGCGCCGCACCTGTGCGGGGGACTCACACCTCTCCGCATGTGAAGGGTGCGCCGTAAGCCCATAGGAAGGAGGTGTGCACAATGGCACTGCGCGACTACGAGCTGATGTATATCGTCCGCCCCAACGTTGCCGAGGAAGAACTGACAGGAGCTACCGGCAAGGTAGAGACCCTGATCAAGGGCCTGGGCGGCGAGGTCTCCGAGCGGAACCCCTGGGGCAAGCGCCGTCTGGCCTATCCTATCGATAAATACGAGGACGGCTATTACATCGTCGAAAAGATCAAGCTCGACCCCAACCGTACACGTGATCTCGAAGAACAACTTCGGATTTCGGACGACGTGATCCGTCATATCCTGGTTATATAGTGGTATTAGCGAGCCGAGCGTATGCGCCCGGCCATCGGCGTTAGTCAAATCTGAGTTGAGATTAGCTGAGTTTATGGAGTAAAGAGATGGCACGTGGCTTGAACAAAGTGATGATAATCGGCAACCTCGGCAAAGACCCTGAGATGAAATACACACCGCAGGGCACGCCCATAACTACCTTTTCGGTGGCGGTCAGCCGGACCCGCAAGGGTTCCGACGGGCAGGTTATAGACGAAACCGAGTGGTTTCGGATAGTAGCGTGGGAGCGTCTTGCCGAAACTTGTAACGAGTACCTCCGCAAAGGGAGCAAAGTGTACATCGAAGGCCGGTTGCAGACCCGCAAGTACACCGGGCAGGATGGCCAGGAGCGCCAGATCGTAGAGGTCGTGGCGCAAGAGATGCAGATGCTCGATTCGCGCCAGCAGGGGCAGGGCGGCTACGGCGACAGCGATAGCGGTGGCTCGGGTTACCGCAACGAGCGCCCGGCACCTCAACCTCAACGGGGTGGTAACGCTGGCGGCGGGGGCACTGCGCCTTCTAGCTACGACGATACCGACATGGACGTGGACGACATCCCGTTCTAAGCCGGTAGCATGGGAGGAGCGGCGCACGCGGGACCGACCACACACGCCAATGCTCTCGCCCCGGCGAACCGATTCAACTCATGAAAGTAATCGCATGTATACGGTGCATCCCATCGGGGAGGCATTGGAGACTTGTGAGCCAAAAAGAGGACGGTAGAAATACATGGCAGACAACGAGAACAACAATAGCGGCGAGGCGCAAGCGCCAGCGCCGCCTCAGCCGCAAGCACAGTCCCAGGGCCAGGGAGACAGCCAGGGTCAGGGGCAAGGTCAAGGCCAGGGTGGTCCGCAAGCCTACACGCCAAGCGGCCCCAGGC
>JBAURA010000302.1:0-5323 GCA_049580985.1 Chloroflexia bacterium | reverse complement strand
ATTCTGAGCGAAGCGAAGAATCTCGTCCCTCGCGCATGATCTTTAGGGACGAGATTCTTCGCTTCGCTCAGAATGACAAATCCATATGTGGTTTGCTTCCTGGTAACATACTACCCTCTCCAGGTTGGTCATTTGTATTTTGTGTGATACACATTAAGTGGTCGGAAACACAACCCACGCAAAGTAAATAGACGATTCAATAGGTCAGGCCATGCCCAAACCGAAAGAGTGGGTCCTCCGAATCGTAGGGCACATCTTCCTTCTGCCGGCGCACCGCCTCCATTGAGGAAGGCATCTCGAACGGCAGTTTGCCCGATGGGGAGATGTGGCCGAATATCACGTCGAGCAACGCCCCATCGCTCGCGCCGAAGTTACCGAGCAGCGCAGCACTCTGCATGGCGATCTCGGGGATCACCGCCGGGCGGTCCAGGAAGATGTCCACGATGGTGGGGACCCGCGCCAGGATGCCCAGGATGCGCTCTCTCTCCTCGCCCTTGAAATCGAGGTCACCGGCATGGAAGAGGCGGTCGAGGAAACCCCAGTCCCGGTATTCATAGGGAGCTTTGAGCCGCAATATCGCCAGGTCGGCGTCTTCGATGCGCTCGACTACCTGCCCGTACTCATTGGCGACATCTGGGGAGAGGTTCTCGACGTACAGTTTCGGCTTACCCTGTAGCGGCAAGATCGCGCCCCCAGACGTCGCGCCGTTCTTCAGTAGGACGATTGATTTGCGCTGCGCCCGCTCGCCCGCCGCACGGAATGTCGGGTTGCCGACGACCCGCTCTGCCTCGTCTGGGTTCACGTACGGGTTGTCGAACAGCCCAAGCCTGAACTTGTCGCGCAATAGCCGCCGCGCCGACTCGTCTATGCGAGCCTCGGAGACCTGGCCGCTACGTACCAGCTCAACAATCACATCGGGGCAGGCTTCGCCGCCGAACTGGTCCACCCCCGCTTCGAGCGCCTTCCTGGCGCGCTCCGGGGTGCGCAGGTGCTCGACGCCCCAGGCGCGGGCCACCAGCACCTCCTCGCCGATCTTGTGGTCGGTCAGCAGCCCCCAGTCCGTGCAGACCACGCCCTCGAACCCGTACTTCTCACGCAAAAGCGTGGTGACCACATCCTTGTTGAAGCCGAACGCCACCTCCTCAAGGGGCGTGCCGACCGGCATACCGTAGTAGGGCATGATCTGGGCGGTGCCCGCCTCGAACGCAGCCTCAAACGGTGGAAGGTGGTAGTCGAAGTTGTCGCCGGGATAGACCTGCTCGCGGCCATATGGGAAGTGTGGGTCCTCGCCGTCCTTCTGAGGGCCACCGCCTGGGAAGTGCTTGGTCATGCAGGCCACGCTCTCAGGTCCAAGCGTATCGCCCTGGAAGCCGCGTATATATGCGGCGGTCATCTGTGACGATAGCTCCGCATCCTCGCCGAACGTGCCACCTATGCGTGCCCAGCGCGGCTCGGTAGCCAGGTCGGCCATCGGGTGAAGGGCGGTGCGTATGCCGACGGCCAGGTATTCCTGCCTGGCTATATCAGCGAACTCCCGCACCAGCGCCGGATCGCCGGTGGCCGCCAGGCCGATTGGCTCCGGCCACATAGAGAAGCTACCCGCGAACCAGCTTGTGGCGGGGTTATCCGTAAACGCATGGCGCGGGTCGGATGAGAGGGTGACCGGGATGCCGAGGCGCGTGCTCTCGGCCAGCCTCTGTAAGCGGTTGTACCACTCGGCCATCTGCATGGGCGGAGCAACCTCGTAGACGTTGAAATGGTTCAGCAGACGCGTGCCGACCATGTCACTGGTAGACAAAGAGTCGAAGCCGTCGGTGCCCTCCTGCAAGGTGCCGTCGGGATTCATCCCGATGGCGTTGTGGAACATCATGCCGGCCTTCTCTTCCAGCGTCATTTGCGAGAGAAGATCCTCGACCCGCTCTTCGAGAGGACGGCTGGGGTCCTCATATGGGTCTATGCGGCCATTCTTGTTGAGGTCTCTAAAAGAAGTCATTATTGTTTTCATCCTCTTGACATGCATAAGGCATGGCGCCTGCCATGCCCCTACTTAGGGTCTATGACGCAGGGCCGGCATCCTACGGGGCGAGGACCCTCGTGGCGGGCGGCCCATACGTCAGGCCGTACCCGAAGGAGAAGATCGGGTTGTCCGAGTCGCGCGGCATATCGCCTCTCCTGCGGCGCACCGCTTCCATGGACGACGGAAGCTCGAACGGCAGCGTGGCCGAGGGGCGGAAGTGGCCGAATATCACGTCGAGCAACGCCCCATCGCTCGCGCCGAAGTTGCCGAGCAGAGCGGCGCTGTGCCTGGCGATCTCAGGGATCACCGCCGGGCGGTCCAGGTAGATGTCTATGATGGTGGGGACCTGCGCCATGATGCCCAGGAGGCGCTCCTTCTCTCCATCGGTGAAATCGAGGTCGCCGGTGTGGTAGTGCGCTTCCAGGAAGTCGCCTCGTTGTTCGAAAGGAGTTTGCAGCCGGATGATCGCCACGTCGGCTTCCCCAGGCGTGGGTACGACCTGCCCATAGCCAGAGACCGCATCGTGGCGGACGTTTTCTACGTATATCCTGGCCTTACCCGCGAGCGGCAAGACCCGACCAGCCAGCGTTTCGCAGTTCTTGAGCAGGACGATTGATTTGCGTTGGGCCTGCTCGCCCGCCGCCCGGAATGCCGGGTTGCCGACGATCCGCTCCGCTGCGTCCGGGTCTACGTAGGGATTGTCGAATAGCCCCAGCCTGAACTTGTCGCGTAATAGCCGCCGCGCCGACTCGTCTATGCGAGCCTCGGAGACTTCGCCACTTTGCACTAGCTCGACGATCACCTCTGGGCAGGCATCGCCGCCGAACTGGTCCACCCCCGCCGTGAGCGCCATCCTGGCACGTTCCGGGACGGATAGATGCTCGACGCCGTAGGCAAGCGGCCCGATCAACTTGCCGGCAACTCTCTGCGGGGTAAGAAGCCACCAATCGGTGCACACTACGCCGTCGAACTTGTACCGTTGGCGCAACAGCCCATCTATGATGTCCTTGTTGAAGGCGAACCCCACCTCCTGGTAAGGCAATCCGACGGGCACGCTGTAATAGGGCATGACCTGGGCGGTGCCGGCGGCAAAGGCGGCCTCGAATGGGATCAGGTGGTAGTTGAAGTTGTTGCCGGGGTAGACTTGCTCGCGGCCATCGGAGAAGTGGGCATCCTGGCCGTCCTTCTGAGGGCCGCCGCCTGGGAAGTGCTTGGTCATGCACGCCACGCTCTCATGACCGAGCGTATCGCCCTGGAAGCCACGGATGTACGCGGCCACCATGAGCGACGAGAGGGCCGCGTCCTCGCCGAATGTGCCCTGGATGCGCCCCCATCGAGGCTCGGTCGCCAGGTCGGCCATCGGGTGGAGTGCTACCCGTATCCCAACGGCCAGGTACTCCTGCCGCGCGATGTCGGCGAACTCCCGTACCAGCGCCGGGTCGCCGGTCGCGGCCAGGCCGACCGGGTCGGGCCAACTGGAGAAGTACGACCCCGCCCCGAAGCTGGCGAGCGAATCGCCGCTGTAGGCATGACGCGGATCGGAGGAGATGGTGACGGGGATGCCCAGGCGCGTGCTCTCGGCCAACCCCTGTAGGCGATTGTGCCACTCGGCCATCTGCCTGGGCGCCGCCACCTCTCGCACGTTGAAATGGTTCATCATCTGCCCGGCTACCATGCCGCGCGTCGAGAACCGGCGCGCCGGGTGAGCGTCCTCCACCAGGGTACCGTCCTGGTGCATTCGGATCGTCGTCTGGAACATCAAACCCGCCTTCTCTTCCAGCGTCATCTGGGAGAGAAGGTTCTCGACCCGCTGGTCCACCGGGCAGCAGGGGTCCTCGTATGGGTCCAGGCGGCCATTCTTGTTGAGGTCTCGGAAAAGCATAGTGTTGGTGTTGGGGGCATGAAGCCCGCATGCTCCCAGGAAGGATTTGGTCGAACGCTTACTCTTCCACGCTCACCGCGTTGCTCGTGATCACCTGCCGGTACCATAGTGCGCTGTCTTTGGGTATGCGTTGCTGGGTCTCATAGTCCACCCACACCATACCGAAGCGCTGCTTGTAGCCCTTGGCCCACTCGAAATTGTCCATCAGCGACCACACGAAGTAGCCCGCCAGCGGCACTCCTTTGTCCATCGCGCGCCGCGCCGCCGCGAAGTGATCGCGCAGGTATCGTATGCGCCGCTCGTCGCGTACTCGTCCGTCGCTGCCCGGACCGTCGGAGTAGCTGACGCCGTTCTCGGTGATGTATAGCTTGGCGGGTTTGTAATCGGTGTGCAGCCACACCAGCAGATCGTGCAGTCCCTGGGGATATACCTCCCAGCCAATCTCGGTCCGCTCGGTACCGGGCGGGTCGGGTGGCGGCTCAGGCGGTGGCGCATCCAGGGATAGAGGACCGCTAGCTACGAAGCGTGTGTAGTAGTTCACACCCAGAAAGTCTATCGACGTTGCGATAGCCTTCATATCGCCGCTGTGCACGTAAGACGGCTCGCCAGCAGGCCGGACGCCCAGGTCGGCGTAGGCGGCGACCATATCTTCTGGATAGTAGCCCCTGTAGATCGGGTCCGTGAACCAGCGGTTGAAGTAGCCATCGAAAGTGCGAGCGGCGGCCACGTCCTCCTCTTTGTCGGTGGCGGGGGTGGCGATGGTGAAATTGAGCGTGATGCCCACCTCGGCGCCTGGGCTGTTCTCGCGCAGCACCGGCACAGCCCAGCCGTGCGACAGCAGCAGGTGGTGGGCAGCCGCCAGCGCAGCAGGCCAGTCGTTCCAGCCGGGCGCGTGCTCGCCGATCTGGTAGCTGAGCATGCTGGCGCACCACGGCTCGTTGTGCGTGATCCAGCGCTTGACGCGATCACCAAGCGCCCGGCTGGTGATATCCGCGTACTCAACGAACGCCTCGGCGGTGGCGCGAGACGGCCAACCTCCCGCATCTTGCAACACCTGTGGCAGGTCCCAATGGTACAGAGTGGCGAACGGGGCAATCCCCGCCTCTAACAGCTCATCCACCAGGCGGCTGTAGAAGTCGAGGCCGGCCCGGTTCACGCGCCCGCGCCCTTCCGGCAGGATGCGCGGCCAGGCAATCGAGAAGCGGTACGCCTGCAAGCCCAGTTCCTTCATCATTCTGACGTCGTCGCGCCAGCGATGGTAGTGGTCGCAGGCCACGTCGCCCGTGCTGCCATCCTCGACCTTGCCGGGCGTATGGGAGAAGCGATCCCAGATCGACTCGCCGCGCCCGTCTTCCTGGGCGGCTCCCTCTATCTGGTATGACGATGTGGCGGTCCCCCACACGAAGGAGGGCGGGAAGTTAAGG
>JBAURA010000301.1:0-2680 GCA_049580985.1 Chloroflexia bacterium | reverse complement strand
CCTTACTGTGGAGCGTGGAAGTTTACAGGTGATGGGCTGCGGCTATTCTAAAGGACGACGATAAGCATGTCAAGAAGCGTTGGAGCCTGAGCCAGGGTGTGGTCATTCTCGGAGATCGCCCGGCGATTGATGAATATTAATGCGTTAATCAGTAATGGTGCGTGCGGTGAGATCACCCGGACAATAAATTGTCGGGCTACGCAAACGAAGTCCGCCTTCGCGGACTGTCTCGCCTATAGTTGGTCATCTTAGGTACATTTTGCATAATGGGAATTTTGAAGAAACGAGTACACTTGATAACCTGAGAACGACTACACCCTGGAGCGTGAATCAGGCTGCCTTCGATGGCTTTCCAGGTGGATAATAGTGCCTATGAGACCCCGGTATGCTACACTCTCATCCCCGGCCCGCAGACCGGGCTACAATGGCAGAAAACCATCTCGCGGGGTTGCGCAGAATGGTAGTATTGAGCAGGAGAGACTTGCCGATGGATACGCACGAAATTGACGTGGTGGATAGTGACGAAGGGCGACAGTCGCTCTTCGCGCAGATCCGGCATGAGACTGAAGAAGGTTATGAGTACTGGTCGGCCAGGGAGCTTGCCAGGGCGCTCGGCTACGAGGACTACCGCAACTTCCTGAAGGTGGTCGAGAAGGCGCGGATCGCATGTGAGAATAGCGGCCAAGTGGTTGAGGATCATTTCGTTGATACCACCGATATGATCGCCATAGGCAAGGGGGGGCGGCGCAGGGTGGCCGATATCCACCTCTCGCGCTACGCTTGCTACCTGGTTGTGCAGAACGCCGATCCTGCCAAGGAAGTGGTGGCGCTGGGGCAGACCTACTTTGCCGTTCAGACCCAACGGCAGGAGGAGGCCGACGAACTGGCGGGGTTGAATGAAGCGCAGAAGCGGCTGTATTTGCGGGGGGAGCTTTCGCGGCACAACCGGCAATTGGCCGAGGCGGCCAACCAGGCGGGGGTGGTGCTGCCTATCGATTTCGCGATATTTCAGGACCACGGGTATATGGGGTTGTATGGGGGGCTTAAGAACAGGGACATCCACAGGCGCAAAGGCTTGAAGTCGTCGCAGCACATCCTGGACCACATGGGGAGCACTGAGTTAGCGGCCAACCTGTTTCGGGCGACGCAGGCCGAGGAGAAGCTGAGGCGCGAGGGGGTGAGGGGGAAGGAGAAGGCGAACAGGACGCACTACGAGGTGGGGCGGAAGGTGCGCCAGACGATAGAGGAGCTAGGGGGCACGCTGCCTGAGGATTTGCCAACGCCGCCGGAGAGCGTCAAGCAGTTGGAGCGCAAGGAGAAGAAGCGGCTGGCGCAGGGGCCTCAAGGATCACTCCTACCGGAGTAAGATTGGGCATCCGAGAACACCCTGACCCCACCCCAACCCCTCCCCAGAGGGGAGGGGCGATCTAAAAACCAAAAAGAAATGGGTCGCGCCGCGACCCATTTCTTTTTGGTTTTTAGAATTAAGCAGCGTTGTCCCTGGAGAGTTAGTTTGGGGCACGCGCCCGTGTGCCGGGAAATGGGCGGGGTCCCAGGCCCCGCGTAATGCCGGCTAGCGCACGCTAACGTCGTCTACGAAGAAGCTGGTAGTGAGAGAGCCGTCGGTGGTGTTGTTGAAGGTGAGGCGGAGGGTTTGGCCCGCGTAGGCGGCCAGGCTGACGGTGTCTTGCCGCCAGACGTTCGCGCCGCTGCCGTCGTTCCAGGTGCGCAGGGTGGCGATGACGGTGCCGCTTGTGTTACGTAGCTGGACGCGCAGGTAGTCCCACGGGTGGGTGGTCTCCTGGGTGGTCATGTACCACCAGTAGGTGAGGGTGCCGTTGGTTGGGATGGTGATTGTCTGGTAGATGGTGTCGTTAGCGTTGTTGTAGCCGCCGAGCCAGGCGCTGTAGGAGCCGGTGCGAGGGCGGGTGGGGTCGATCAACTGGTAGCCGTTGGCCGAGGACTGCACCCACGGGGAGGTGCCGTTCTCGAAGCCGCCGTTGACTACGCGCTCGGTGCCGCCCGGAGGAGAGGTGGGCGTAGGTGTGGGAGTACCGCCGCCGCTGCCCGTCACCGCCCGGAAGGCGTTGATGCGCCCGCAGGTCCAGAGGCTGCCGGTGCCGCTGATGGCATCGGAGGTGCTACAGATGCGCGACTTGATCGCGCTGTTATTAAGACCCTGCGAGGCGAGGAGGCCGGCGAGGCCCGCCACGTGGGGGGTCGCCATCGAGGTGCCGGAGATGGTGTTGTAGCCGCTGTTGAGCCAGGTGGAATAGATGCTGGAGCCGGGGGCGGCTACCTCCACCCAGGAGCCGTAGTTGGAGAAGGACGAGCGGGCGTCGGTGCTGGTGGTGGAGGCTATGGCAAAGCAGTTTGAGTAAGCTGCGGGGTAGGCGTTGGCTGTGCTGCTGGTGTTGCTATTGCCGGCGGCGCAGGCCAGGAACGACCCCAGGTTCCAGGCGTTGTTGACGGCGTTCTGGAGGGTGGTGGAGCCGGGGCCGCCGAGGCTGAGGTTGATCACTTTAGCGCCGTTGTTGGCGGCGAAGTTGATGCCGTTGGCTACGTTGGTGAGCGAGCCGCTGCCGTTGTTGTCGAGCACGCGCACGGGCATCAGGCGGCAGTTGGGGCAGGTGCCCGCGCCGCCGGTGGCGTTGTTGGTCTCGGCGGCGCTGGTGCCACC
>JBAURA010000300.1:0-4684 GCA_049580985.1 Chloroflexia bacterium | reverse complement strand
GCCTCTGGCCGCCCCACTAGAGTCTATATACCGAGATAACATTGAACCTGGAACCAGGAACCAAGAACTCGTTTACTGGGCAGGTATCCAGTAGGCGCATTCGCGCTCGTCGAGGCCGCGGCAGGTGATCTCTTCGGCGGGGATGGTGCGCCCGGTGGCCCACTCTATGCCGGCCTGGAGGTAGCCGGTGGTGACGTTGCAGTGGGCGTTGGTGAGGCGACCGTAGCAGTAGGGGCAGGTCTCGATCACGAAGAGGTAGCCGCCTTCGCGCTCCTCGAAGTAGGTCTCCATGCCCATCCTGGCGTGGGCGTCGGCAAGCTCCATGAGGATGGTTTGTAGCTTTTTGTCGGGGGACATCAACTTGAAAGTGATACCTTTGACGTTGGCGAGCCTGGTTTTGTTGGCAAGCTCGATGCGGAGCATCTCACGGCCCACCTTCACCTCCATCGCCTCGACTGCAGAGCCGTAGAACTCCTCCATGGCCTCAGTGAAGGCGCTGAAACGGGTGTAGTTGATGGCGGGGGTCTCGTCCGGCTCAGGGAAGTAGCCGTTTAGCTCGACCAGCGCGGCCTGTTGGAGCATGGCGTTGAAGCCCGTGTCGCCGGTCACCTTCTGGACGGCGCGCCAGAGGTTGTGGAGGGCGTTGTTCGTCACGAAGCGAGGGGCAAGGTCGTCGTCCGCCGACAGCACTTCGTCCCGGTAGGTGGGGTCTTTGACGGGGGGAGGGAGGGTGGAGTTGCTGCCTGTGAGCTTTTCGAGGGTGGCGGCGGAGACGGGCATGGTGGGCATGTTGGAGCGAGCGGAGCGGGTCTGGGGCATGGCGGTGGGCGACATGGCGGTCCAGCTTGGCACGGTACGGCCCGCGTGGGTCTCGCCAGTGGCGGTGGCGTTGCCGGTGGCCTCGTTGCGCTTCTTGATGAGGTTCAAGAGGGGCTTGGGCTTGGAGGTCTGCCAGTAGGGCTTGACGCGCTCGGCGGCGGCGCGGGCTTCGTCGATCTCCTGCTGGCGGGCGTCGAGCCACTCCAGGCCGCGCAGGGCACGCGAGTTGAGGGGGTCTATGCGGAGGGTGCGCTCCAGGCAGTAGCGGACCTGCTCAGGAGAATCGACCACGCCGGAGAGCCAGAGCCAGCCGTCGGGGTTGCCCGGCTCCAGGTAGACCACGTAGGCGAGCAGCTCGCGCGCCAGGTCGCGCTGGCCCATCATGGCGGCTTGCTTGCCGCGCGCCAGCAGGTCCCCGATGGAGGGGAGGGTGGACGGTGAGGAAATGGCGGGTTGGATCATGCCTGTTCTCCTGAGTGCATAAGGCGCGAAACGTGAAACGTAAGACGTAACCACCAAGAAGCCAAGAGCGCCAAGGTTCGCCAGGACGTATTTGTGGGTTACGAATACGTTTTGCCGCCGCCGGTCGGCGGATTTCACTCATAATAGCACGCAGGATGTAAGATGTGGGCTGGTTGTGGGGAGGGTGCGAATGTATTGTGGAAAAGTGGGTTTAGGATGTGGATTGGGTTTTTGCAAGGCCGGCAGGCAATGATTTATTGAAATAAAACGAGGGCTAGAGGCCGTGGCGGGAGAGGAAGTCGAGGGTGAGCTGGTTGAACCTGTCAGGCTCCTCCATGATGACCATGTGGGCTATGTTGTGGAAGACTACTTTTTCGGCGTTGGGGAGTTTTTCGGCGAGGAGGTCGGCTGAGGCGCGGGTGCCGGAGGTATCGAGGTCGCCGATGATGACGAGGACGGGGCAGGTGATCTCGTGGAGGCGTCCGGCGGCGGGTGGGTCGAGGGGGCGCGGCTCAGGCTCGCCATCCTGGCGGGTGTAGTTCTCGTAGATCATCCGGCGGACCTGGTCGCGGACGTGGGCGGGGGCGCGGTCCTCGGGCTGACCGATGCCGTTGGCCCAGGTGTGGGCTTCGAGATCGGAGAGGGTGGCCCAATCCTTCGATTCCCAGATCGCTTCGAGGCGGTCGAACCACTGGATCTCGTCCGGCCTGGAGTCGTGATCAGCGCCGCTGACGCCGCCGCACACCCACACTATGCCGGATACCATCTCAGGGTGTTCGAGGGCGAAGTCGAGGGCGATTATGCCGCCGCGTGAGTTGCCGACCAGGGTGGCTTTGTCGACGCCAAGGTGGGTGAGCAAGTCGTGGATGTCCTGACGGTTGGAGAAGGGGGCCGAGTCGGTGCGCGATTTGCCGAAGCCACGCAAGTCGTAAGTGATGACTTTGTGCGACTGGGAGAAGGGAGCTAGCTGCGGCTCCCACATGGTGTGGTCGGCCACACCCGCGTGGAGGAGCAGGATGGCCGGGCCTTCGCCAACCGTTTCGTAGTAGAGTTCGCCGCTTTCGACTGGGGCGTAGCCGGTTTGGGGGGTTGGGGTGGGGGTCATATCTGCTCCTTGGGTGGCGGGTTAGATTCGTGAGTTATGAGTTCTAAGTTCTGAGTTCTAAGTTTAGGTTGTGCGAAAGGTAAAGGCTGTACAGTTGATTTTCTTCTTACGCCCCTCCGGGGCTACACGTTCGTACATGGGTTGTGATCCACAGGCTTACGCTGTGTGGCTACTTTCTTACGCCCCTCCGGGGCTGGCGGACACATAGATTTGCCCCTACAAAAATGCTCCTTCGAGTTGGGCGAGGGAGCTATATCCTTGACATTTGTGTGGCTCAAACAGGGCGGACACGTGGGTCCGCCCCTACACAGGGATGCCTGCACGGGATTAATGGCCTACTACTACGAAGGTGTTGCCGTCCTGGTCTTTGAACTGGGCTTGCATGCCCCACATTTGCTTGCTGGGTTTCTCTACTATCTCGACGCCCCTGGCTTCTAGTTGGTTGAAGGTGTCTACGATGTTGTCGACGTTGAAGACGAAACCGGAGAACTTGCCGACGCGCTCGGGCGACCAATCGGCGTAGCCCTTGACGAGCACGATCTGGGTGTTGGAGCCTGGAGGGGCGACCGTTACCCAGCGCAGATCGCCACCCTCGAATAGAGGCGCGTCCTCGGTCTTGTCGAAGCCTAGCTTGTTGGTGTAGAAGTCTACGGCTTGCTCTATGTCGTTTACGTAGACCGACACCGATTGTATGCCCGTAAGTGGCATGGGCTATTTCCTCCTTACATGCAGGCGAGATGGGGAGGTTGAATGTTGCTGTCGCGATCGTACAGCGTCCCCAAGATCAGCCTAGTATAGCACATTTGTTCTGAAAATGCAAGAGGCTAAGTCAAACAAGTGCTTATAGGAGGGTAGACACATTAGAACAGTTGTTTATGCTTTGCGATTTGGTTTCTTGGAATAGCTAGCCGCCAAGCCATGCCTCTACTAAGAATTGGCCGTCGGGGACAACCCGGACACTATACAGTGCGTCGAAGCCCTCGGACAAGGATGGCGGCTGCAATTTCTTCAGCGTGGCCCAAATGGCCTGGGGTGGCACCTGTTCCTCTGCTGGGCGAGTGGCGTTACGAGCGAGGCAGGCGGCGGGGTCGGGGAGGAAGTAGTAGCCGACCAGGGAAAAGCCGGCGGCGCGCGCAGGCTCGATATAGCGGGCACGCTCGGCGGCGGTGGGGTTGGTGTTGTCCACTACGAAGGGCTGGCGCGCTTCCAGGCACGCTCGCAGGAGGGTGGCTTCACGCTTGCGAGTGCGTAGCATGTCGAGGTTGATGCGGATGTGGGTGTTGAAGAAGCGCTGCCTGTAGAAGCTGGACTTGCCGGAGGCTTGCAGGCCGGTGAGGATGATGGTTTGCATGGGAGGTGGACGATGGACGATGGACGATGGACGATGGACGATGGACGATGGACGATGGACAGCTAGATCATAACATGAATCTGGTCTGCCGACTTAACACAGTTCCATCGGCAGACCAGATTTCGGTGAGTGTGAACTTCACTTCGGACTTAACGCGAGTCCATCCGAAGTGAAGTTTGCATATATGTAACACTGGCATATAAGGTTCGCACGATACATGCTACCGTCCATCGTCCATCGTCCATCGTCCGTCACGGGAGGGTCCAGACTGTGAAGTCTTCGTAGCGGGTGGCGGTGCCTTCCAGGGCAGAGCCTTCGTCTAGGTTGGTGCAGAGTTGAGGGTGGTGGTTGGTGGCGGTGGTCTGGCCGAGGCTCATGTCGCGGAGAGGTATGGTGTCGGCGTAGAGGTTGTTGAGGTAGATGTAGGCTACGTCGTCGTGTAGATAGAGCTTGAGGGTGTTGTCGCCGGGGCGGGAGAGGTCGAGGAGGTCGGTAGTTTCGTTTAGCTCGATGTGGAAGGCGGGTCCGGCGAGCTTGAGGGCGTATTGGCCGGACGAGCGAAGCAGGAGGCTGTAGTGGGTGTCTTCGCCTTCGTTAGAGAAGGTGATACCGTGATCCCAGGGGTGCTGGGCGGCAGAGTAGGGATTGTAGAGGCGGGCCGAGGCGATGAAGTTGTGCATGACGAGGCCGGTGGCGGCGCAGGTGGGGGTGTTGTCCGTTTTGTGGTCGAGAGCGCCTGCCGAGGGGCCGAACACCTGGGTGGCCTGGGCTTCGAGTTGTTGGGTGATTATTTCGGCTTCAGCGCGGCGCTCCTCGAAGGCGACGGCCTGCGCGGTGTGGGTGGCCGGGGCGATGGCGCTTGCGACGGCCTGGGCGGTGGCGGTGCTCTCGATGCGGGCTTCTTCCGTGGCGGTCGATTCTACCTCGCGGGTGGCGCGGGCTACTGC
>JBAURA010000299.1:0-4344 GCA_049580985.1 Chloroflexia bacterium | reverse complement strand
GTGTACAAGCAGTGGCAACGAAGGCGATCCGAGTTCTTCCGATGGCTGGAAGAGGTATCCGGCAGGATAAACGCATCTGAAGAAGAGGCAGAGGCCTTGATCGAAGAGGCGATACAAGCTGTGCGAGCTGAGCAGCGCAATCTGTCGGATAAGCCTGCGTGAAAGCAGTTCTCGATACCAACATCCTTGTGAGCCGGTTTCTCGTACCTGCTGGTAAGTCAGCGCAAATCGTTTCGCACTGGGAGAACGGTGCATTTGAATTGCTCGTTTCCCAGCCTATCATATCCGAGTGCGCCAGAGTGTTGCACTATCCCAGAATTCGGCGAAAGTATACATACACAGAGGAAGAAGTCGAAGGCTTCTTAACCTTACTACAGTCACAAGCTTTTATGACAAAGCCGGATTTATCACTCAATGTGGTGTTAGATGACACAGACGACAATCGTATAGTCGAATGCGCATTAGCGGGCGAAGCAGATTATATTGTCACCGGCGACAATCACCTTCTCAGCCTTCAAAGCTACAGAGGAATTCAGATAATTACCCCAGCGACCTTCTTATTCTTGCTTAGCCAAGGCCAAGAATAGACAGCAAAATGCTTTTTCCCAGGGAGCGTAGCTATTAGAGGAGATTTCTATGGAAAAGCACATGAACGCCGACACCGTCACAAGCGACTGGCAGCGCATCCTGCTCGACGTAGCCCAGGACGACAACACCATAATCATCGAGCAAGACGGCGAACCCATCGCCGCCCTCGTCCCCGTCCAAGCCTACAAGCACCTCCGCCGCGTTCAAGAAGCCTCCTACGACGAAGAACACCACAGCAACAGGCGCAGGAGTGATATTAGGGATGAAACGGCTGATTGACTACAGAGATTCAAGTGAATAAAGAAAGCACTTTACAACTTGCCCAGATCCTTAAGGACTTCGATTCGGATGAGGATCTAGCACAGCTTGAAATAATTCTTGATAGGTTCAACGTCTTTGAAGCACTCGGCGTGGTCCGACACGAGTTGCGGCATTCTGACTTTCTCGCGTACCTACTCGATCCAGGAGAAAGCCACAAGCTAAAAGATACTTTCGCGAAATGCCTCCTGCAAATGTGTCTTACAGTATCGCCGGCCGATCATTATATTCATCGTCTTAATCTTGGCGACCCCGCACATTGGGACTTCGGCCAAGCTGAAGTGCTACGCGAATGGGCTAATATAGATATTCTCTTTGCAGATAAAGCGAACAGACTGGTTATCATTATTGAGAACAAGATTGATACTGTCGAGCATTCCGACCAATTGAAGAAATACCTTCGCATTATCCGCAGACACCCTGGGTACCGTGATTGGCGGATTGTCGGTCTGTATCTTACACCCCAGCGAGCTACGCCTACAGATCCCTACTATCTGGCTCTAGGTTACAGCCAGCTTTGCGACGTGCTCGACAGCATCTCCGAGGATCAGTCGGCAAAGAACAACTTGGACCTGAGCGTTGCACTTAGGCAGTATACGCAGACTGTTAGGAGGCACATAGTGGGCGACCCCGAGATAATCAAGCTTGCCCAGCAGATCCACCGCAAACACAAGCGAGCTTTGGATATGATCTACCAATACCGACCAGATCATCGGGCCGAGATTTATGAATTGCTGGTCCACCTGATCGGTCAGAAGCCTTATCTGGCACTTGATGAATCTGATCAAAGTTTTATTCGCTTTGGGTTGCGGGAACTTGAAGTTCCTCAATTACTCATGGGCTATGATTGGACTTCTTCACACCGAATTCTGCTGTTCGTGTTGGTGAATGGTAGAGATAATGTCAGTATAGAACTCGATATTGGCCCAGGAGATGAGGGAATAAGAAGGAAACTGAAGACTCTTGCCAAAGACAATAAGGCTGTCTTTAACGTACATATACATAGAACTGTTCCACCGAAATGGACTCGGATTTACCAGAAGCAACTACTTGGCAAAGAAGACTACGTAGCAAACGATATGCCAGCATTGGAAGTGAAACTAACAGAAAGGTGGACAGAGTTTGTCGTCGGAGACCTAGAGCGCATTAGGAAACTTAATTGGCGCTCAATTCTGGATTAAACAGTCGGTGAGTACAGAACTTCCCGAATCGTAAGGAGCACCATGCCACTAATAGACCTCTACAAATCCCTCGACCTAGAACGCCGCAAAGTCATCGTCGGCCAGCGCTGGCCCTTCGACCTCCTCCTCGTCGCCCTCCTCACCGACGGCCATGTCCTCATCGAAGGCGTCCCCGGCGTCGCCAAGACCCTCATGGCCCGCACCCTCGCCACCATCCTCAAAGCCGACTTCAAGCGCATCCAGTTCACCCCCGACCTCATGCCCTCCGACGTCATCGGCACCAACGTCTTCGACCTCCAGACCACCTCCTTTTCCCTCAAGCGCGGCCCCGTCTTCACCAACATCCTCCTCGGCGACGAGATCAACCGCGCCCCCGCCAAGACCCAGTCCGCCCTCCTCGAATCGATGGAGGAGCGCCAGGTCACCATCGACGGCGTCAGCCACCCACTCCCCAACCTCTTCATGGTCGTCGCTACCCAGAACCCCGTCGAATACGAAGGCACATATCCCCTCCCCGAAGCCCAGCTAGACCGCTTCCTCTTCAAAGTCCTCGTAGACTATCCCACCCACGACGAAGGTCTCCAAATCCTCCACAACTACCAGACAGGCTTCAGCGCCCGCAAGCTACAGCAGTCCGGCATCCAGCCCATCGCCGACGAATCCGCGATCATGCAGACCCGCCAGGAGATCGCCACCGTGCAGGTAGCCGACGCCATCCTCGACTACATCCAGCGCATCGTAGACGAAAGCCGCCGCTCCCCAGACCTATCCCTCGGCGGCTCCCCCCGCGCCGCCATCGCCCTCCTCCAAACCAGCAAGACTCTCGCCGCCCTCCAGGGCCGCACCTTCGTAGTCCCCGACGACATCAAAGTCCTCGTCCCCCCAGTCATGCGCCACCGGGTAATCCTGAAACCCGAAGCCGAGATCGAAGGCCTGAACGCCGACCGCGCCCTGGAACGCATCCTGGCAAGAGTAGAAGTACCACGTTAAATGCAGGCGAACGACCGCTACGAGTGATACATGATAGAGATTAGACCAGCCACACCTGGAGATGCGGAAGCTCTGCATTGCATCGTGCAATCCTCCTTTGCTGAGTATCGCGTACTGGCCGTCTTACCCAGCGCGTTATCAGAGACGTTGCAAGAGGTGGAGGCTGCGATACAAGAGGGCAATGTCTTCCTCGCGTTTAACGATGAGCACGCCGTAGGCACGGTGCGCTACCAACTAGAAGGCGATCATCTCTACGTAGGCAGGCTTGCGGTCTTGCCAGAATACCGAAGGCATGGCGTTGGCGCGGCTCTCATGCAGCACCTTGAGGCATTGGCCCCCATGCTGGGGAAGACGCGCATACGTCTTGGCACGCGCCAATCTATGCCGGTCAACCTGGCCTTTTACGATCGGTTGGGCTACCGAATAGTTTCGCGCGAGCAGCACCTTCGCGGACCTGACGTATGGGTGTGGTACGAGAAGGATCTGCCGCCATTAGATCAAGGTGAACATACGTACTCACCTCTACAAAATCCGCAATCCGCAATCCGCAATCCAAAATTCGAATGATTTCCCGCCGCGCCCTCTTCCTCCTCCTGGTCGCCGCGCCGCTCCTGGCGCTGGCCACCGTCACCTCGGCTGCCTTCCTCCTCGCGGGCCTCTACGTGGCGGGCGTCCTCGGTATGATGGCCGTCGATTTCTGGCTCTCCCCCAAACCCGGCGACTTCCGCCTCGCCCGCGACAACGAATCAAAGCTCTCCCTCGGAGCCGATAACCCCATCAAAGTCGTTGTCCGCCGCCTCGGCGCGCCCAACACCCCCGGCTTGCGCGGCAGACCCGTCGATTTCCTCCTGCGCGACGAGCCTCCACAGGACTACGTCATCAGCGCGCTATTCCAGTCCGCCACCGTCGGCCCTGGCGAAACCGTCACCGTCGGCTACTCCGTCAAGCCCCTTCGCCGTGGCGACTACCGCTTCGGCGGCACCCACCTGCGCTGGCGCGGCGTCCTCGGCCTCGTCATGCGCAACCGCCGCTACCCGCTTGAGGCCCCCGTCAAGGTCTACCCCAACCTCCTCGAAGTCCGCAAGTACGAGCTACTGGCCCGCCGCGACCAGCTATTCGAGATCGGCCTCAAGAACGTGCGCCGCCTCGGCCAGGGCACCGAGTTCGAGCGCCTCCGCGACTACGAGCGCGACGACGACTACCGCCGCATCAACTGGCCCGCCACCGCCCGCCTCCACAAGCCGATCACCACCGACTACCAGCCCGA
>JBAURA010000298.1:0-3720 GCA_049580985.1 Chloroflexia bacterium | reverse complement strand
GGCCCCGGCATCTCCCTCATGACCGAGTTCGCGGGCATGGGCTACTTCGCGGAGATCCCCGGCGTGATCTGGGACATACAGCGCGTCGGCCCCTCCACCGGCCTCCCTACTCGCACTTCCCAGGCCGACATCCTTTCCGTCTATTTTCTCGGCCACGGCGACACCCGCCAGGTCGTGCTGCTGCCCGGCAACATGAAAGAGTGCTTTGAATATGGCTGGCGCTCGTTCGACCTGGCAGAGCGGTTGCAGACCCCCATCTTCGTGCTCAGCGACCTCGACCTGGGGATGAACGTCTGGATGACCGGGCCGTTTGAATACCCCGACCAGCCGATGGATAGGGGGAAGGTGCTCACCAAGGCGGACCTGGACCAGATAGGCGAGTTCGCTCGTTACAAGGATATAGACGGCGATGGCATCACGTACCGTACGCTGCCGGGCAACGAGCACCCTATGTCGGCCTACTTCACGCGTGGCACGGGCCATAACGACCAGGCCGTATACAGCGAGCGCCCGGACGACTGGGAGAACAACCTGAAGCGCCTGGAGTTGAAGCACGAGACCGCTCGCACGCTGGTCCCCAAACCTGTTGTTGATATCCGGGACGGCGCTGAGATCGGAATCATCGCGTACGGCTCCACGCAAGACGCCATCGAAGAGGCGCGCGACCAGTTGAGCGCGCAGGGGATCGAGACCAGCTACATCCGCATCCGCGCCCTGCCCCTGGAAGATACTCTCACCGACTTTATCAACAAACACCCGCGTCTGTACGTGGTGGAATTGAGCCAGGATGCCCAGCTACGCTCGCTCGTGCGCCTGCACGTGCCTGAGCGCGCCGCCGACCTGCGCTCGGTGGCCCACCTGGACGGCCTGCCGATGACCGCAAACTACGTACGTGATGGAATCCTGGAACAGGAGAAGCAGTAATGGTAGCCACAGCCACAGAACCCCGGCGCGATAAACTGAACATGATTGGCCTGGAAAAGGGCGACTACAAGGGACGCCCATCCACCCTCTGCTCGGGCTGCGGCCACGACTCGATCTCCAGCCAGATCATCAGCGTGGCCTGGGAATTATCTCTCTCGCCCCACAAAGTGATCAAGATGAGCGGCATCGGCTGCTCGTCCAAGTCGCCCGCCTACTTCCTCAACCGCTCACACGGCTTCAACGCCCTGCACGGGCGTATGCCGTCGGTGGTGACGGGTGCCAGCATCGTCAATCGCGCGCTCACGCCCATCGCGGTATCGGGCGATGGCGACACCGGCTCCATAGGCATCGGGCAGTACAAGCACGTGCTACGCCGCAACGTGCCGATGGTCTACATTATCGAGAACAACGGTGTATATGGCCTTACCAAGGGGCAGTTCTCCGCTACCGCCGACATGGGCCAGAAGTTGAAATACGCGGGCGTGAACGAATTGCCGCCAATTGATCTCTGTATGGAGGCTATCACCGCCGATTGCGGCTTCGTGGCCCGCTCCTTCTCGGGAGATGCTAAGCAGGTGCGCGAGCTGCTCAAGGCCGCGATCAGCTTCAACGGCACGGCGGTGGTAGACATCATCAGCCCTTGCGTAACCTTCAACAACCACGAGGAATCGACCAAGAGCTACCCCTACGGCAAAGCCAACGAAGAGCCATTGCATGACATCACCTTCGTGCCCAAGTACGACGAGATAGTGGTTGATTACGCCGAGGGTGAAGAGGTGACGGTCAAGATGCACGACGGGCCGGCCATCAGACTCAAGAAGCTTGGACGCGACTACGACCCGACTGACAAGTACGCCGCGATGAAGCTCCTGCTCGAATCGCAGGCCAACCAGGACTTCATCACCGGGCTGATCTACTTCAACGAGAACCGAGGCACGATCCAGGACGTGATGGACCTGGACGACACGCCGCTGGTGCACATGCCGGAAAGCCGCGTGCGCCCACCAAAAGAGGCCCTCGACAAGCTGATGGCCGAGATGGTGTAGGAGACTGACGAAGGACGAAAGACGAAAGACGAAGGTCGTGATGCCTTCGTCTTTTGTCTTTCGTCCTTCGTCACAAAAACATGGACAAACCCAACTATAGAGCATACATCTGCTGTGGGGTCAATTGCGGGCCGAAGGGGGCATCCGCGCTGGTTGACTTCCTGGAGGATGAGCTTGCGCGGCGCGGGCTGGCGGGGCAGATCAGCGTGGCGGCTACAGGCTGCCAGGCTCACTGCGAGAGCGGGCCGACGATGGTGGTCTACCCCGGCCCCATTTACTACCAGGGGATGGACCGCGACCGGCTTGTGCGGATCGCGGAGGAGCATCTTACGTTGGGCGTGCCCGTCAGGGAGTATTTCTGGAGCGGGGTCCGCAGGCGTATATTGCCGGACGGCAAAGTCATAGTCCCGAAGCAGGTCATCATGCCCGAAGGCGACATGTCCCCGACCGAAACTCAGGCGCCGCGAAAGCCCAGGCCAAGAAAGCCGCCTCCCGAGGTGGACGACTTCAAGTGGTAGCCTGTTCTATAAACTCGCGCCTCCTCACCCGTGGCATGCTGAGTGGGCGCGCGATCCCGGTGAGCAACAGCAGAGCGAGCAACGCGAGCAGGTGCTGGTAAGTCAGTTGCAGGTAGTAACCCGCGAAGGGCAGCAGCAGTAGCCCCATACCTATGTTAGAATCACCGTAGCGCGAGGGCTGGTGGCCGCCTTTGGAGAAGCAGGTCAAGACAGTGTAAAGGTATAGGATCAGCGAGAGCGCGTACAGAGGCCACGGCAGGTAGAGAGTAAAGCCCACCGACCAGATCGAGAACACACCCGTAAAGCCCTGGTCCGCGATGATATCCGCGATGTTGCCCGCCGAGAAGAGCAACCCGACAACGACGGGCGCTACCCACCGCTTCCAGTTGTGCCACCGGGCTTGCGGCATCGCCACGGCCAGGAAGAAGGCGACAGGCACCAGCACCGCAGCCAGCTCACCCAGCCGGAGCGCATCGGCGGGGCGGTCGAGGAAAGACGCATTTCCCGGCACACCTTTGATTGTGAAGAGGACGGCCCAATACCATCCTGTGTAAGCCAGCGCTACCAATAGGACGGCCCCACGCGCGGCCCACGGCGCATCGCCCGTAGCAAAACGCAAGGCAAGCCACCATATGCCAAGCATGGAGAGCATATTAAAGGTGACGTTTAGCCATGCCTGCTCGCCTGAAGGCGACATGAGGGCCAACAGAGTGTGTGACAAGGTGAAGACACCGAAGATGCACAGGTAGAAGGCAAGCGCCATGTCGGCGGCGCGGCGCTGGCTGTAAGCCCGCTCGCCGAATTGGAGCGCGGAGAGGAACAAGAGTGATACGGCCAGGAGGAAAGCGGTCGAGAGGAGAAAGAAGCCAAAGCGGCCCAGCGCCTCAATGATCGTGCGGGCAACGCCTTCTATTGGCGGAGCCGCCGCCAGCCGCGACACCACCCTGCCCAGGAGCCATTCCAGCCCGCCCACCAGCATTACTGCTAACGCCAGGTAACGGGCAAGCCAGGCGCGCTCATCCATTTAGCGCTGTGTCAACAGCCCGTTCGGACAGGCCCCAGATGAAGATCATCCCCAGGCCGTACAGCATCGACTCACGCGCCGTGTTGCTGCCCCTGGTGAAGGCGAAGATGCCGGGAATCGTCAGGGCCATCGTGATCCCGTAGAGAAAATGGATCCAGCCGCGCGCCGGTTGCAAGCCCGAGAACACCAGCGCCATGCCAACAATGCC
>JBAURA010000297.1:0-11700 GCA_049580985.1 Chloroflexia bacterium | reverse complement strand
TATCTACAGGGTCGATCAAGCTTGTCTGCGTAGCGGGTGGTGGACTGGGAGGCACCGGCCCGCTATCACAGGCAGCAACCAACAAGGCCGGCAGCGAAGATAATACCAATGCAACTCGGAAGAATCTGTTTGAGGCCTTCATAGGGCCACCACCTTAACTTCTATCTCTTCAGAGCGGCCACCAATACTTCTCTGGCTAGAGGTAATGACACCCGCGTGCCTTCGCCACCTTCCTCGATTATGGCCGCGATAGCGTACTGTGGGTTGTTGGCATCCTTGCCCGCCCAGCCGATGAACCACGAGTGGGCTGTGCCGCGCCCCGTTTCGGCTGTGCCCGTCTTGCCGCCAACGGTCGCCCCTGGAATGCCGGCAGCGTTCGCCCAGCCGGTCTTGATCGACTCCTCCATCATCGCCTTCAGGTCGCTATTGGCCGAGGGCGAGAGGACGCGGCCCAGGTTATGCGGCTGGAACTGCCAGGCGGTCGCGCCAGTCTGCGGGTCGCGGATCGAGGAGACCAGGTAAGGCGCGGGCAACTCGCCGCCGTGGGCCACCGTGGCTGCCACAAGCGCCATTTGCAGGGGCGTAGCCTGCACCTCGCCCTGGCCGTAAGCTGTGGCGGCAAGCAGGTTCTTGCTCCCCTCCAATCGTGCCGTGTCGGACGCTATAGTACTCACATCGACGGGCACGCCCAGCTCATAGCGCGTGCCGAACCCGAAGCGCCGCGAATATTCCATCAGCCTGGTGGGTCCGAGTTGCAAGGCCAATTCAGCAAATACTACGTTCAGAGACCACTTGTACCCCTCGGTCAGCGTGAAGCGCGGCCCGTGCCGGTCAGGGCGGCAGGTCGAGCAGTCGCGGTGTACGTAGCCTCCTGGCTCCACCTGGATGGTGCCGTTGGTGTCGGTGAAGATGCTGGTGGGCTTGGCCGCGCCCGTATCGAGCGCCCCACCCGCCGATACCGTCTTGAAGGTCGAGCCTGGGGGGTACAGCCCCTGCGTAGCGCGCATAATAAGGGGGGCGCTTTCATCGCTCACCACACCGTTGTAGTAGTCGATTACGCGTCTGTTCTCCGTGGGCCAATCCTCGACATAGGGGTCGAACGAGAGTTGTTGCGGCTCGATGTGAGGCCACGAGGCCAGCGCCAGGATCGCACCCGTCTGAGCGTCGAGCAGCACCACCGCCCCCTTGCGCTCACCCAGCTCTGCCTGCGCCACGTCTTGCAGTTCGGGATCGATAGTAAGGTAAAGGTCGCTGCCGATGGGCGGCTGGTTGAGGAGGAGGCGCTGTTGCTCAAGGAGCGGGTCGAGCACCTGCCTCCCCGACAAATAGCTATCGAACGCAGCCTCGAGGCCGGCGCTCCCGTAGACGGTCGGGTTGTAATAGCCCGCCAAATAGGAGATGTTCGGTTCTGGATAGACGCGGTGGGCGTAAGTGGACGGCGGGATAACCTCGCTTCTCGCCACGATGCGGTCGCCCGCGTAGATCGCCCCCCGCCGGATGCGTAACTGCTCCGGTATCTTGCGCGGGTCCTGCACCACCTCGCCCGACTCGGTGATCACGGTCGCACCCTTTATCACCGAGGCCGCCACGATCTGCTCTCGCAGGAGGTGCAGGCTGAGGAGGGTAAAGCCCACCAGCAGGAAGCCGCCCAACTGCCGGACGTTGGCGCGAAAACGCTCTTCGGGCGTAGCCCCGCGCTGCGAAGGATCACCCGACACGGAGAGGATGGCGTAGATCATCAACAGGATGAAGGCCAACCCCAGGCTGATCAGCCACCGGCTGTCGTCCGGCGGCGAGGTATCCCCCTGCGGCCTCGGCAGCGTATCGCTGACCATACCGAATGCCAGCAAGCCAATCGCCAGCGCCAGCGCCAATCCCCTGACCATTTTACGGACAAACGGAATCATTATTTGATAGCTTTCCCTTGATCACAGAGATCACAGAGGACGCAGAGATCACAAAGATTTCTAATTATTGAATCGATAAGAACACAATTGTTTGAAAAAGCGGCATTTCATTATTAACTTTGTGATCTCTGCGTCCTCTGTGATCTCTGTGATTCCCACAGAACACTTACCGGAGCATGTTACCTTTCCCGGACGCCGAGATACGCAGCAGTAGGCCCACTATGATGAAGTTGGTGATCAAGGACGAGCCGCCGTAGCTGATGAACGGGAGGGTAATCCCCGTGAGCGGGATCATCTTGATCGCGCCGCCCATGATGATTATCGCCTGGAGGCCCAGCACCGTCGTGAGGCCCACCGCCAGCAACTGCTCGTAGCCGCTCCTGGCCTGGAAGGCTATGCTGTACCCCCTGTATACGAGCAACATGAAGAGGGCGATCACGGCCAGCGTACCCGCCAAGCCCAGTTCTTCCCCAATGGCCGAGATCACCATGTCGGAGTGCACGGCGGGGATAATGCCGGGCGCGCCGAAGCCTATCCCCTTGCCGAACACGCCCCCCGACGCGAGCGCGAAGAGCGACTGTACGATCTGGAAGCCGTCGTCCTGCCCAACCGGCCAGGGGTTGAGCCAGATGTTGATGCGCTTCTGGATATGCGTGAACTGCGAGGCCAGCACGTTGTTCAGCAAGTATGCGGCGCTGAAGAAGAGCAGCAGCCCGCCCACCACGTAGAACGGCTTGCCACTCGCCACGTAGAGCAGCGCCAGGAATATGCCGAAGAAGAGGAGCGCGCTCCCCAGGTCGCGCTGCACCACGAACAGCACCAGCGCGAAAGCCCACAGCAGGAGCAATGGAGCCAGGTAGGGCAGAGGCGGCAGACTGATCGGGCCGATGCGCCAGCCGCGCGCCAGCAGTTCGCGCTTGTCGTCCAGGTAGCCCGCCAGGAAGATGACCAGCAGCACCTTCAGCAACTCCGACGGCTGAAACTGGAAGAAGCCGAAGTTGAACCACAGCCGCACCCCCGTGCCGCTCCCCCCGTCGCTCCCGAAGACGAGGGTGGCGGCCACCAGGATGATGCCGCCGAGCGCGAAGGTGTACTTGTAGCGCCTCAGCCAGTTGAGATCGCGCAGGAAGGCGACGGTCACCCACATCGCCAGCATCCCCGCCGCGATCCAGAGCACCTGCTTGTTGGCGATGCCCCGGAACCCCTCTAATAATGCAGGCTCGAGACGCTGGATCATCACCAGCCCTAGCACGGTGAGGGTGGCTACGAGCGGCAGGAGAGTCTGGTCGGCGGCTGGGCGCGCGAAGTTGAGCCAGAAGTGGAACCCGTATAGGAGGCCGATAAAGAGGAAGCTCATCCACAGGTCGGTCCACTGCCACTGCACAGCCCCCACCGGCACCAGGATCACCATCAGCATCCCGATGATGCTAAGGAGCGATGGGACCAGCAGCAGGCGAAACTCGGTCCACCTGTAGCGGCGGATATTGGCCCAGAAACCGCGCTTCGATTGCGGATTGCGGATTGCGGATTGCGGATTTACTCGTGGAGGGGCTTGGAGCATGGACGGTGGACGGTGGACGGTGGACGGTGGACGACGGACGATGGACGATGGACGATGGACGATGGACGATGGACAATAGATCGTATTCTCATCGTCCATCGTCCATCGTCTATCGTCCCGCTACAGGTACTTGCTAAGCAATGGCCGGAGCTTCTCAAGCGTTTCGCCCGGTACGAGGTCCATCTGGGTCATAATGGACCCCTGGAGGGCGGAGGCGCAGGGGGAGTCGTACGTGTCCGGGATCAGGGCCATCAAAGCGGATACGGTATCTTTGGCCTTCTGCACGTTCTTCTGGAGGTTCTGGACGACGAGGTCGGCGGTCACGCTGTCGTGCTCCGGGTACCAGCAATCGTAGTCGGTCGCCATGGCGAGGGTCGCGTAGCACATCTCGGCTTCGCGGGCCAGGCGCGCCTCCGGCATGGCCGTCATACCCACCACCGACACGCCCCAGCTCCTGTACAACAAAGACTCGGCCAGGGTGGAGAACTGCGGCCCCTCGATGCATATATACGTACCGCCCCTGTGGACCGTGGCCCCCACGCTGTCGGCGGCCTGGCCGACCAGGTGGCCCAGGTCGTCGCAGTAGGGGTTGGCGAAGGCCACGTGCACTACAGGCCCCTCGCTGAAGAAAGTACGGGGGCGATGCACGGTGCGGTCGATGATCTGGTCGGGCACCACCATGTGCAGAGGCTCGATCTCCTCCTTCATACTCCCCACCGCGCTCACCGATACCAGGTGGGTCACGCCCAGTGTCTTGAGGGCGAAGATGTTGGCGAGGGCTGGCACGAGGGTGGGGAGGATGCGATGCCCCCTGCCATGCCGGGCGATGAAGGCCACGTCGCGCCCCGCGATCTTGCCCAGGATAGGCGGATCGCTCGGCTTCCCAAAGGGTGTATCCACCTCCACCGTGCGGATGTCGGTCATACCGGCCATATTGTAGAAGCCGGAGCCGCCGATTATGCCGATCACGCCTGTTTGCATGCTTTATCTCCCTCGCCGCGCGTGCTCCACCTTGATGCACCTGTTCACGACTACCAGCAGGCCCGCTTCCCGCGCACGGCCGGCCGCCTCCATGTCTATCACGCCAAGCTGCATCCAGATCGCCTTCGCGCGTACCTTGATAGCTTCGTCCACGATATCTCCGACGTACTCCGAGCGGCGGAAGATATCGACCACCTCCGGCGGCTCCGGTAGGTCGGTCAGGCTCGCGTAAGCTCGCTCCCCCAGGACCTCGGACTCAGCCGGGTTCACCGGGATGATCTTATATCCGCGCGACTGCATATAGCTCGATACGTCATGGCTTGCCCGCGAAGGGTTGGATGATAGGCCGACCACGGCAATTCGCTTCATACCCAGTATAGCCGCGATGTCTGCCCGGTCGGCGAAGTTTTCGTTATTCATAAATCCAGTATAACATACCGAATCGGTCCTATCTTTTTCTGCCAGGAGGCGTTATATAGGTGGGACGGTTGATGAGTACGCCCCTCGTCACTCCGCCCTGTTGTACTGCCGGTGGTGAGACCTTGTGCTAGGAGGGTCCACACGCCGGCAGTTGCATTTCCATCCCCAGACTTCATGCTCTCGATTGGTGCTCGAATTGGATATAATAATATCCTTATAGCACGGCATGTCAGCCAAGAGCATGGATCACCTCAACTGCTCTCTGCCCTACCTATCGAGAAGGAGACTATCCAAGTTGAAGATAGCGAAGAGCAACCGTCGCCCAGGCGCACGAGCAAGATTCCTCATACCTGCGCTTCTCATCATGCTGCCTATCCTCACGGTGGGCGGTGCGGCCACAGGCCCCGGCGCGGCTCAGGCCGCGGCCCGGATACCAGGAAGCGCAACCCAGGTAGACAACGACGCATTAGCCGACGAGTACGAAGTACTCGTCATGCGCGTCTACTTCCGCGATAGGGCTGAGCTAGACGCCCTGGCCTACGAGCTTATCCCCGAAGAGGTCCCCACCATCCACGGCTATCTTACCGTCATACGGGACCGTGACCTGTACTACAACCTCAAAGCTCGCGGCCTCCGCGTCGAAATAGATGAGCGCAACAGCCAGGCATTGAGCGACCCACAGGCGTTCCGCGATACCTTCTTCGGAGGCTACAGGACGGTAGAGGAGATCTATGCGTTCCTGGACCAAAAGGTAACTCAGCATCCCACCCTCGCCCAGAAAGTAGACATTGGCGACTCATGGTGCAAGACGCACCCCGGCTCCTGTACGCTCCCTGAGCCGTGGAACGGCTATGACCTGTATGCGATACGTATCAGCAACCAGGCTATCCCAGGCCCCAAGCCGGTCTTCTGGGCCGACGGCGGCATCCACGCGCGCGAGATCGCCACTCCCGAAGTGATCATGCGCATGATCGACTGGCTGCTGGACAACTACAGCACCAACGCCGACGCCCGCTGGCTGGTGGACTACCACGACATCTGGCTGATGCCCACCTTCAACCCCGATGGACACCATATAGTGGAATCGGGTGGGGGCGGTGACGCGCCCTACTACTACCGCAAGAACGCCGACAACGTTGGGGGAGAGGATTGCTTCTGGCCTCCATCCGTGTCGAACCACTTCGGCGTAGACAACAACCGCAACTTCCCCTTCAAGTGGGCCTGTTGCGGCGGGTCCAGCGGCCAACCGTGCGCGCAAACTTACCGGGGCGTATCGCCAGGCTCGGAGGAGGAGACGGCGGCGGTCACCAACAAAATCAGCCAACTTATCCCCGACCAGCGCGGGCCGGGCGACGAAGACCCGGTGCCCATCACTGCCACGGGCGTATACCAGAACATCCACACCAACGGCGAGATCAACTTCTTCCCATGGGGCTGGAATCTGAATGACGCGCCCAATGCCCCTGAGCTGCGCAACATGGCCGCCCACATGTCCGCCGTTGACGCCGGCGGTAGCGGTTACCCTTACCGCTCTATGAGTGGAGGATTCGCCTACACAGACGGCGGCTCTATAGACTGGGCTTACGGTGAGTTGGGCGCGGCGGCCTTTCTAACCGAGCTTGGTGGAGAGGATTTCTTGATCAACTACTCCTGCCTCGACACACCGGGGTGCGGTTCGCCCAGGGGCCTATGGCCCGAAAACAAGGGCATGCTTATCTACCAGGCGAAAATCGCCCGTACCCCCTACCTGCTCGCCCACGGCCCGGACGCCAACCTGGTGGCTACCAATCCTATGACCGTGACGGTGGGCGCAACCTCAGCCTTGACCGCCACCATCAATTTCGCCTGGGCCGGCAACGTGTTCGCCCAGAACGTAGGAGCCGCCGAGTACTACGTTGACACACCACCCTGGGCAGGCGGCGCTGCCGTGCCGATGCTCCCCAGCGATGGCTCGTTCAACTCACTTACCGAGGGCGTTCAGGCCACGATTGATACCACCGCCCTCCCCATCGGACGGCATGTCATCTTCGTCAGGGGGCGAGGGCAGAACGACGTCTCAGGTTACCAGACCTGGGGTCCTATCTCGGCAACCTTCTTAGATGTCGTGCCGGCGGGCACTCCCACGTTTACACCCACGCCAACCATACCACCGACTGCCACCAACACTAATACGCCGGTGCCAGCGACGGCCACGAGCACCTCCATCCAGCCGACGGCCACACCTACGGCCTGCGCGCTCCAATTCACGGACGTGGAGGAAGGGTCCACCTTCTACGAGTTCATCAGGTGCATGGCTTGTAGGGGCATCATTACCGGCTACACGAGTGGGTGTGAGACTGGCAACCCCTGCTTCAGGCCCAATAACAACGTCACCAGGGGCCAGCTATCCAAGATTGTGTCCAACGCCGCCGGCTTCGATGACGACCCAGGTGACCAGCAGTTCGAGGACGTGCCCGTAGGCTCTACCTTCTTCGACTTCATAGGTCGCCTTGCTAACCGGGGCATCATCGCTGGCTATCCGTGTGGTGGACCTGGTGAGCCTTGTGTACTCCCCGACAACCTGCCATACTTCCGACCCAACGCCAACATCACGAGAGGCCAACTGAGCAAGATAGTGTCTGAAGCGGCAGGGTACTCGGACATACCAGGAGCGCAGCAGTTCGAGGACGTCGTACCTGGTTCGACCTTCTACGACTGGATCTGGCGCTTGGCAGACCGAGGCATCATGTCAGGCTACCCATGCGGAGGGCCAGGTGAGCCGTGCGTGCCACCGGACAACCGGCCATACTTCCGACCGGGCAACAATGCCACGAGGGGGCAGGCCTCCAAGATAGTGGCTAACACCTTCTATCCCAATTGCGTGACCCCTTCCCGATAACTAAAACCAAACGGGAAAGGTTGGCAGAGGAGCCAGATCCTTTATCCTGATGGCAACGCAAGCGTTTTGGTAGCGAATTGGATATAATAGTGTGTCCACCTGCTCCGGGCCAACATCCGGCGAGTAGCAGACGACCTACGTTCTTTTCCTCCCCGCACAAGTTAAGAAGGAGGTACTGCAAGTTGAAGATAGCGAAGAGCAACTTTCGGCACAGCGTGTTGGTAAGGCTCATAATACCGGCACTCATTATCTTGCTGCCGGTGCTGGCCGTGGGCGGCGCAGCCACGGGTAACAGCACGGCGCAGGCGGCAGCCCAACTGCCCGGAAGCGCAACCCAGGCAGACAACGACGCGCTTGCCGACAAGTACGAAGTGCTGGTCATGCGCGTCTACTTCCGTGATATGGCCGAGCGCAACGCCCTGGCCTATGAGCTTGCCCCGGAAGAGGTGCCCACTAAGGGTGGCTACCTCACCGTGATGCGCGACCGCGACCTGTACTATAACCTCAAAGCGCGTGGTTACCGCGTGGAGGTGGACGAGGGCAAGAGCCGCTTCCTGAGCGACCCGCAGTCCATCCCCGACACCTTCTACGGGGGCTACAAGACCGTAGAAGAGATGCACACCTTCCTCGACCAGAAGGCAAGCCAGTACCCTACGCTCGCCCAGAAAGTAGACTACGGCGACTCCTGGTGCAAGACCCATCCAGGCTCGTGCAACCTGCCTGCCCCGTGGAACGGCTACGACCTGTACGCGATGCGTATTACCAACCAGGCTATCACAGGCCCCAAGCCGGTCTTATGGGCGGATGGAGGCATCCACGCGCGCGAGATCGCTACTCCCGAAGTCATTATGCGCATGATTAGCTGGCTGCTGGACAACTACAACACCAACGCCGATGCTCGCTGGCTGGTTGACTACCACGAGATATGGCTTGTGCCCACGGTCAACCCTGACGGGCACCACATCGTAGAGTCCGGCGGTGGGGGCAATAACCCGTACCTCTATCGCAAGAACGGCAACAACTCGGCGGGGAGTTGCTCCTGGCCTCCAAACGCGGGCAACCACTTCGGCGTAGACAACAACCGCAACTTCCCCTTCAAGTGGGGCTGCTGCGGCGGGTCCAGCGGCGCTCCTTGTGACCAGACCTATCGCGGTACGGCGGCGGGCGGCGAAGAAGAGACGGCGGCTATGGTTGCCAAGATTCGCACGCTCATCCCCGACCAGCGCGGCCCCGGCGACAATGATGCCGCGCCCATTACCACTACGGGCGTGTACCAGAACATCCACACGGTCGTGCCTGTCAACCTCTACCCGTGGGGCTGGTCCTCCAATCTCATGCCCAACTACAACGAGACCGACAACATCGCACGCCGCATCAGCTCCCCTGGTCAGGGCGGGAACAATTACCCCTACGGCTGCATTCAATGTGAGTTGTACCCGGTGGACGGAGGCTCTATCGACTGGTCATACGGGGAGCTTGGCGTAGCATCTATCTCCACCGAGTTGAGCGGCGGCGACTTCCTCCCTCCCTATTCCTGCATCGACAACCCAGGCTGCGATACCTCGCAAGGGATCTGGCCTGAGAACAGGGGTATGCTGACGTACCTGGCTAAGATAGCGCGCACACCTTACCTGCTGTCTCACGGGCCGGACGCTAACGCTGTGGCGACCAACCCTATGACCGCCACGGTCGGCTCATCTGTGCAGGTGACGACCACCATCAAGTTCAACTGGACGGCGAGTGATGGGCAGCCAAACAGGTTCAGCCAGAACGTGGGGGCTGCTGAGTACTACCTCGACACTCCGCCCTGGGCGGGGGGAACTGCGGTGGCGATGACGCCGAGCGATGGCACGTTCAACTCACCGCAGGAAGGCGCGCAGGCTACGATAGATACCACGTCGCTCCCTCTTGGGCGGCACATCGTCTTCGTGAGAGGGCGCGGGCAGAACGACTTCTCAGGCCACCAGACCTGGGGCCCTATCTCAGCCGCCTTCCTTGACGTGGTGCCCGGCGGCGGCCCAACCAGTACCCCCGTTAGCACGAGCACACCTGTACCCTCTACAAGCACCAACACCCCGGTTAGCACGAGCACCAGCACGTCGATAGCGGCTACCGCGACTTCCACTCCCGTCACCGCTACCGCCAACCCTACCACGTGCGCCCTTCAGTTCACCGACGTGCCTGAGGGCAGCACCTTCTACGAGAACATCAGGTGCCTCGCTTGCAGAGGTATCATAAACGGCTATACAAGTGGGTGCGAGACGGGGGATCCTTGTTTCAAGCCAGGCAACTTCGTCACGCGCGGACAGATGGCTAAGATAGTATCTAACTCGGCTGGCTTCAACGAGCCTGCCGGTAGCCAGCAGTTCGAGGACGTGCCCATTGGCTCCACGTTCTACGACTTCATCTGGAGACTGGCCGACCGGGGTATCGTCACCGGCTATCCATGCGGTGGACTTGGGGAGCCGTGCGTGCCGCCTGATGACCGCCTCTACTTCCGCCCCAACGCCAATATCACCAGGGGCCAGATAAGTAAAGTAGTGTCGGAAGCAGCCAGCTTCACGGACCCAGTAGGGGCACAGCAGTTCGAGGATGTACTCCCCGGCTCGACCTTCTACGACTGGATCTGGAGGCTGACATCTCGGGGCATAATGTCAGGGTACCCATGCGGAGGCCCAGGCGAGCCATGCAACCCACCGGACAACCGGCCATACTTCCGCCCAGGCAACAACGCCACCAGGGGGCAAGCAAGCAAGATAGTAGCTAACACCTTCTATCCTGAGTGCGACACACCTGCTCGGTAATCAGACGGACGAAGGACGAAAGACGAAGGACGAAAGACGAAGGACGAAGGCTAACTACCTTCGTCCTTCGTCTTTCGTCCTTAGACTCGAATGCAGGCGGCCCAGTGGCCGGGCGCTTTCTGCTCCAGGGGTGGGTCGATCTCGCGGCATGCGGCGATGGCTATGGGGCACCTGGTGTGGAAGTGGCAGCCCCTGGGAGGGTTGATGGGTGAGGGCACGTCGCCTGTGAGGATGATGCGCTCGCGCTTGGCCTCGGCTACGGGGTCGGGGATCGGGACGGCTGACAGGAGCGCCTTCGTGTAGGGCATCAGGGGGTGCTCGTACAAATCGTTGCGGTCGGCAAGCTCCACTATCTTGCCCAGGTACATAACGGCCACGCGGTCTGATATGTGGCGTACCACGCTCAGGTCGTGGGCGATGAAGAGGTAGGTCAGCCCGAACTCGCCTTGCAAGTCCTCCATCAGGTTGATGATCTGGGCGCGGATCGATACGTCGAGAGCGGAGATAGGTTCGTCGGCTACGATGAAGTCGGGGCTGACCGCCAGCGAGCGGGCGATACCGATGCGCTGGCGTTGGCCGCCGGAGAACTCATGCGGGTAGCGGTTGGCGAAGTAGGGGTTGAGGCCAACGATCCTCAATAGCTCCTGGATGCGTTCCTGCCTGGCCTTGCCCTCGGCAAGCTTGTGGACGCGTAGTGGCTCGCCTATAATGTCGCCCACGGTCATGCGCGGGTTGAGCGAGGCATACGGGTCCTGGAAGATCATCTGCATCTCCTTGCGGAGCGCCCGCTGCTCTGCCTTCGACGCGTACACGATGTTGCGGCCCTTGAAGTAGACGTTGCCGGCCGTAGGCTCGTACAGTTGGAGGATAGCGCGCCCGGCGGTGCTCTTGCCGCACCCCGACTCACCTACGAGGCCAAGCGTCTCGCCTTTCTTTATCGAGAAGGTGATGCCGTCCACCGCCTTCACCGCGCCCACCTGGCGCTGGATCAGCACGCCACGGTTGATCGGGAAGTGCATCTTCAGCCCTTCCACGCGCAACAGGTCGTCGCCTACCGCGCCGTTCGGAGAGACTGAGGAAGAGGTAGTGCGTGTTTGGGTGTTATTGGCTATTGTCATAGTTGGTAGTCAGTTGTCGGTTTTCAGTTTT
>JBAURA010000296.1:0-1592 GCA_049580985.1 Chloroflexia bacterium | reverse complement strand
CTGTGAGCGGGCGCGTACTGGATGGGACGACCAACCAGCCCATGCCGAATGTGCTGGTCAAATTGGTGCTGCCCGCGCCCGCCGCCCCGGTCACCCCGACGCAGCCGCTTACACCCACAGGGGTGCTCACGCCTACCGAACAGTTGACGCCCACCGCGCCGGCTACCGACACGCAGGCGCTGGGCAAAGTGATTGCCGCCCCGTTGGAGGCGTCACTGGTACTTACCAGCCCCACCGCCACCACACTGAAGCCCACCTTGACGCCCCTCGGCCCAACCAGGACACCGGCTCCCACCAACACGCCCGCACCAACAAGCACGCCGATGCCGCCCACCGCCACGCCCACCCCCAAGCCGATACCACCTAAAGGCGATGGCTTCCTGGCCGTCTACACCGACGAGGGAGGCAACTACTTCTTCAAGGACGTGCCCGAAGGCGCGACCCTGACCTTCAAGATGCCGGGCTACAAGCTCACCAAGAGCAACGTGGACGCGGCCCAGAAGGACGTGGCGCTGGAGCAGTTCAAAGCAGAGGCCATTTACATAACGGCCAACTGGGCTGCGTCGCCGGACCTGCTGGAGGAGACGCTGGACTGGGTCAAGGAGAGCCGCATCAATGCCATCGTGGTGAACGTGCAGAACGACGCCTCGGAGTGGGTATTCGACACCCAGAACGAGGACGTGCTGGCAGCTAACAACCACGACAAGTTCATGACCGACATGGCCGACTTCGTGAAGGATCTCCAGAGCCGCGATCTGTACGTGATCGCGCGCGTCGTGGTCTTCCAGCAAAAGACGATGGCGGAGCAGAGACCGGAGTGGGCCGTGCTCAGCAGCGAGTCGGGAGGGCCGTGGAAGGGCGGCTACGCGGGGCACCAGAAGTGGCTCGATGCCAGCAATCCCGCCGCCCAGGACCACATGATCGCTATGACCAAAGAGGTATTACAACTGGGTTTCGATGAGATCCAATACGACTATGTGCGCTTCCCGTCGGACCCCGCACCGAGCGAAGACGGCGACATGATCTTCTCGGCGGGGGCGATCACCGACACCGGCAAGGTGCAGGCGCTCAAGGGCTTCTTGAAGAAGGCATACGAGGTCATCCAGCCGACCGACGCCTTCCTGAGCATCGACCTCTTCGGTTACACCCTGTGGCCCGACCGCGACGGCCGCCCCATCCTGGGAGTGATCGGACAGGTCATACCCGAGTTGATCGAGTACACCGACTATATCTGCCCGATGATCTACCCGTCGCACTTCAGCCCAGGCGAGCAAGGTTGCGACGTGCCTGCCCGGTGCGCGTACGAGCTTGTACACAAGTCCGGCGAATACGCCCAGGAGTTGTTCGCCGGCCATCGCGCCAAATATCGCCCCTGGCTGGAGGATTTCGACTGGCCGGGAGCCGACTACACCAGCCCAGGCAGCAAGCTGGTACCCGACCAGATCCGGGCCGCCGCCGAGACGGGAGCCTGGGGCTGGATGATGTGGGATCCCGCCGTCAACTATGAGCCTAGAAGCGCGTTCGAGAAGTAGGGATTAGGGGTTAGGGGTTAGGGATTAGCGGTTGATGTGAAATAAGATCCCGGTTAATTC
>JBAURA010000295.1:0-1534 GCA_049580985.1 Chloroflexia bacterium | reverse complement strand
GAAGATATACGTCCATCGGGCGCGCACATACGCTGGCTGACCGCATACCCCAACAACCAGTCGGTGCTGTACGCGGGCCTCGACGGCCTCGGCGGCCTCTATCGCTCCACCGATGCGGGCGCGACCTGGCACGCCGCCTCCAACGGCATACCTGCCCGCGCGTGGGTCACCTCGCTCGTGGCCGACTCGGCCAGCCCTTCTAACATCTTCGTCGGCGTGCGATTCGCCGGGCGCGATCACCCACCCTCGTACGTCTACCGTTCCACGGATGGAGGCCTCACATGGCGCTCGTCGGGTAAAGGCATGTACGTGACGCCGAACAGCGAGGGGTGGATAGCGGGCCTCGCCTGGAGCGGGGGCAACCTCGTCGCCGCTACCGCCCACGACGGCCTCTACCTCTCAACCGACCGGGGCGTTAGCTGGGCGCCTTCCACCACGCCGCGCGGTAATGCCTCAACCACGGTGGGCGGAAACTCGCGGCCAACTACCTTACGAATCGACAGTATGCACGGCACGTGGGAAGGTGCGCTCCTCCTCAACACGTCGGAAGGCGCGTATGCTTCCATGGACGGCGGGCGCACCTGGCAGGCGTTCGGGCCTGAGGCTTCGGTCGGCAGGCCGTCCCTCCTGGCTCTCGACACAAACAGCGGGCAGACGCTCATGGGGACCGGTGGCTCTCTCTATTCGTACCGCATAGATAGCGGCGATACGCTGGTGCCAAGCCCTACCCCCCGGCCTGCGAGCACGGCCACACCTACCCCACCACCGCCTCCCCAGGTGCCGACCTCCACTCCTATCCCGCCTACGCCCACGGCCACCCCTTCGCCAACCGCGCCGGGGCCGTCGCCTACCGTGCCGGTGGTCAATGGCAGGAAACCTACCGACCGGGTCGACCCACTCGACCCTGAGATCGCCGACTACTTCGAGCAGACGGGGCATAACATCGCGCACGGCTTCCGCGACTTCTGGAAGTCGCGGGGGGAGGTCAGGCAGTTCGGCTACCCGATCACCGAGGAGTTCTCGGAGAACGGGGTAATAGTACAGTACTTCCAACGCGCCCGCTTCGAGTACCGCGACGGCAAAGTAGTGTTGGGCAGGGTTGGCACCGAGCTTACCCAAGGCCAGTTCTTCCGCCCGGTCCCGTTCTTCCCCAGCGAGGACGACAACGCCTACTTCGGGGCCACAGGGCATTCGGTGGGTGGCCCGTTCCTCGATTTCTGGCGCGAAAACGGCCAGGAAGAGCTACTGGGCTACCCACTGAGCGAAAGCTTCAAGGACGATGGCAGCGAGTACCAGTGGTTCGAGCGAGTGCGCTTCGAATGGCACCCATATCTCCCCGAAGGGAGACGCATCGTGCTGGGGAACCTCGGCGTGGAGCTGTTGCAGAAGCGGGGCTGGCTGCCTTGAGTAAGAGCCGATGTCGCAACCCATAATCGAACGCATCTTGCGCGAGAGCGGCATGGATGGGCTGCTGGATCTCCTCGCCAGGCGCATCTCGCCCACGGATCTACAGTCGTTGCTATTAGCTGTCTAC
>JBAURA010000294.1:0-2457 GCA_049580985.1 Chloroflexia bacterium | reverse complement strand
CTCCATCCACCGTCCACCGTCTACCGTCCTTCGTCCGCCCCCGGTATCGGAATAAACCCTACCGAAAAGCGGATATACTCGACACTGTAACCGAACGCGCTACCCGACACCCCCGCGACCCCGGTCTTCTCGAAGAGCGACAGGGCATCTTCCCCTGGCTTCAGCTTGCTCCAGTTATAGATCGTGGCGTGGTCGTCTAGCCCTATTATATCGAAAACATCGTGCTTGCGATTGATTTCCTCAAGCTCCTTCCGCAGATGCTCCCGCCTCAACGTATACAGGCTCGTGATCTTCTCCTGGATCTCCGGATGCTCGTCCACCAATTCGACCAACGACGCGAAGCGCAATTGCCACTCGGCGGGCAAGCCCGCGCTGATATTGTTCCACGCCACCTTCAGAATCTCGGCCCAATCGTCGTTCAGGAACGAAACCCACCCGCACCTGTCGCCGGTCATGGTAAACACTTTAGACAATGAGCTAATAAACAAAGTACGCGATATTATCTCAGGGGCCTGGAACGCTTGCATCCGCGCCCAGTCGTCCTCCGGTATGCCCGTCCCGATGTAGGCAAGGTCGGCCAGCACCGCGAATTCCCGCCCATCCTCTATTACGGCCCGGTACACCTCCCGGATCTCATCCGGAGTATAAGAGAACGCCGTGGGGTTATTGCTCACGGTCAGATAGAGCAGGCGTAGCTCCGGGTCGTTAGCCAGCGCCTCTCTCAGCGCCTCGTACGTCACCTTGAAGCCATCCTCGACGCTGGTCTGCATCTTCAGCAGCTTCAGCCCCGACATCTCCACCTGCCAGTTGACCACCGCGAACCCAGGCGCGGGGAACGCGAAGGTGGGCGCGGCCCCGTACTTCTTCTTGAAATGATAACCGAGGGACAGGATAGATTTGTACAGCGCGTCGAGCGCCCCCACGCTTACGTACGTATTATCGCCTGTCACGGGTATGCCCCAGGCCCGCTCGAACCGCGCCGCCAGCATATTGCGCAGGAGAGGATTGCCTACGCCGAACACGTCGTACACCCGCAGGTCCCATTTGTACTCGCGCAACAGGCGTAGCTCGATCTCCTCCTCGCGCCTGTTCAACTCCTCGTGCACTCTGCCGTCGCTCACGCGTCCCGCTATCTGCTCGCCCGGCAAGATCACCCCCAGCTCCTCCCCTATCGTCGAGTAGTCCACCCCGCCGATTCGCTCGGTGATCATACGCACGTTCACGTCGCCTATTGTGCGGTTGGCAAGCTCGCGCCGCAGCACGTCCTCGGAGATACCCAGGCTGCGCGCCTCGGCGGTCACCTCATTCATCATGCGCGCCATCGTCCGTATGGGCGACGTGGCGACCTGGAATATAGGCCGGTAGCGAGCGGCTGCCTCCTTGCGCAACTCCCGCACAAGCGCCACCTGCGCCTCCTCATTGGAAGCGCCGTTCGGGTGAGGGGCCAAGGGCTGCTCTGCGCCCGCGCTAACCCGGCCGTCCGCCATATCATCTCCACCCAGGCTGCCATGCACAGCATGACCCGTATTTACCATAAAAGAGGCCTCCTCGTTGAGGGCCTTAATTACCCACAATCGTCCGAAGTATACCGGACGCTTCTTTGCGTTGTCAAATACTACGCGCGTGCCGCTACTCAAAAAGCCCCTCGGCCCGCTTCACCCTCAACCTCAACTGCCAGCCCAACACTACCCAGAACACCCGCATCGCCAATGGGTGCCGGGGCTTATAAAAGAAGCGCGCCCGCTTCAGGCGAGTCGCCAGGTACTGCCCGAAATCGCTCGCGGCCAACCGCTGCTCGTACCCCTCGAAGCTCCAATCGCCGCTCTCGCTCGCCCGCGCCAGCTCCTCCGCCACCACCTCGCCATAGCCCAGCGCCGCCGAGATCCCATCCCCGCCGAGCGGCTCTATCCCCGCCGCGTCCCCCGCCAGCAGCACTCGTGGGGCCGACAACTTCGCCTCCGGGTCGTACCAGCGCGATGGATTGCCCATCAGTTTGTGCTCTTCCAGCCTGATCCCCTTGCGCCCCAGGTACCCTTTGAACATCTCCTTCATCGGGGCCATCGGGCGCTCAGGGTACACCCGGAAGTCGCACGCGCCCCTGTTCATCTTCGCCTCGCCCTTCACCCGCGAAGGGAAGTCCCACACATACCCCTGCAACCCATCCGTCACGTACGAGAAATCGAACACCGCCGCCTGCCGCACGAACTCTTCGCTCTTCTCAGGGTCCTCCGGCGTCAATATCTCTATCGTCCGGCTCACCCGCGACTGCGCATCCAGCTTGATCCCCCGCCGCACCGCGCTCTTGGCCCCATCAGCCCCCACCACCGCCCCGGCCCTTATCTCGCCCGCCGACGTGTGGAGCACCACCGGCCCCCCTGCCTCCATCGGCATCTCAAGGCCCTCCAGCGACACCCCCGCGCGCACCTCTATCCCCTTCCGGCGCACCTCCCCCACCAA
>JBAURA010000293.1:0-10242 GCA_049580985.1 Chloroflexia bacterium | reverse complement strand
ACCAGGAACTTGGTACTCGGTACTCACTACTCGCTACTCGGTACTCGGTACTTGGTACTTGGTACTCGCTACTCTAAATTATGCCAAAAAAGATCCTGTTCATTTTCTCGTGGCTGGTAGTTGGCGGGGAAGAGACGGAGGTACGGCTGCTGGCAAAGTACCTCGACCCACGCCGGTACTGGCTGGACGTGGTAGCCTGTTTCCGCAAGCCCAATATGTCCGAGCAAACCTACCATCAGCTAGAGGAATTAGGCATCGTGCCTGATACCAGCCCCTACGCGCTCTCCTTCGAGGACACCGTTCGCTACCTGGCCAAGAAGATACCGGCGTACGACCTGCTGGTGGCCTGCCAGGCTGTACCCGACGTATACCCCGCTCTAGAAAGCCTTCCGCCTCACAATCGGCCCCCGCTCATCGAGCACGGCGGCCTCGTAGTCGAAGCGCAGGCCGGCCCCAAGCACTTGACCGCGCGCTACGTAGGCGTGTGCGCCACCATACGCGATGCCGCCGCCGCCGCCATGCCCGACCGCCCCCACCATGCCCTCGAAATACCCTCCATGGTGGACCTCGCGGAATTCAATCTGTCCGGCGGAGAAGCTGTGCGGCTCGAGTTAGGCATTGAAGCAAACGAGCCTGTGATCGGTTGGGTGGGCAGGCTCGACCGCAAGAAGCGCGTCGAGGACTTTATAAGAGCGGCGGCCAGCGTCCACAAGCGCTACCCATCCGCGCGCTTCCTCGTGATCGGCGGGCCTGATGCCTTCATGCCCGAATACGCGGATGAGCTTGTCGCGCTCTCGTCAGAATTGGGCCTGACAAATACCATAACCTTTCTAGGCGACCGACCCGATGTGCCCCGGCTGCTCTCCGGCCTCGATATATTCGTGTGGCTCTCCAGGGACGAGGGCATGCCCCACGTCATCGCTGAAGCGGGCGCTGCGTACCTGCCCGTAGTAGCCACCCGCGACAACGGCTCAGAAGAGCAGATCGCGCATGGCGAGACAGGCATCTTCGTACCGCACGAGTCGCCAGGGGCTGTGGCCGACATGCTCTGCCTGCTGCTGGAAGATCCTGCCTTGCGCCGCAAGTTAGGAAGCGCCCTCCGCGCAAAGGTAGAGCGCGAATACAGCGCGCAGGCCGTCGTTCGCCGGTGGGAGAGCCTCTTTGACGAGGTAATTGAGGAGGCCCAACACGGCCGGTAATAACGCTGATAACACTTCTATAGAGCTATGGGGTGGGGTGGAATGCACCGTCAATCGCGTAGGCGACCGCTACCACGATCAGATCGCGCGCACCGGGCACGACGCGCGTCACACCGACCTCGATCTCTTCGCGTCGCTTGGCATACGCGCCCTACGCTACCCGGTGCTGTGGGAGCGCACAGCCCCCCTCGGCCTCGATGCAGCCGGTTGGTCCTGGGCGGATGCTCGCCTCCATCGCCTCAGGAGCCTGGATATACGCCCTATCGTGACGTTATTGCATCACGGGAGCGGGCCGCGACACACACATCTGCTCGACCCCGCCTTCCCCCAGGCTTTCGCGGCTTACGCGGCAGCCGTGTCTCACCGCTACCCGTGGGTGCGCGACTGGACCCCTATCAACGAGCCGCTCACCACCGCGCGCTTCAGCGCCCTCTATGGGCATTGGTATCCCCACGTCCGCGACCCCCTCCTCTTCACGCGCGCCCTCCTCAACGAATGCCGAGGGATCTCGCTGGCTATGAGCGGCATACGCCTCTGCAATCCCAATGCCCGGCTGGTGCAGACCGAAGACCTCGGCAAGACGCACAGCACGCCCCTGCTCGCCTACCAGGCCGATTTCGAGAACCACCGCCGGTGGCTCACCTTCGACCTGCTGTGCGGGCGCGTGGACCGCCATCACCCCCTTTGGGACTACCTCCTCTGGCTGGGCATCAAAGAGGATGACCTGTTGCCTTTCATGGACGAGCCTTGCCCGCCCGACATCCTGGGCCTGAATTACTATCCGACCAGCGAGCGATACATTGACGAAACCCTTGCGACATTCCCCGCCTCGGCCTACGGCGGCAACGGCAAACACGCCTATGCCGACGTAGAGGCAGTGCGCGTCCTCCCGCGCGGTATAGATGGGCCTCTCCGCCTGCTGCGCGAAGCCTGGGACCGCTACAAGCTGCCAATCGCCGTCACCGAAGTCCAAAACGGCTGCACCCGTGAGGAGCAGCTGCGTTGGTTCGTGGAGGTATGGGACGCCGCCCACGCCCTTCACGCCGAGGGAGCAGACGTGCGCGCGGTCACGGCCTGGGCGTTGCTGGGGGCCTACGATTGGGATAGCCTCCTTACCCGCACCCACGGCCACTACGAAGCGGGCGTGTTCGACATACGCGCCCCTTCCCCCCGCCCCACCGCGCTAGCTCTCCTCCTGCAAGAGCTTGCGGCGGGTTGCCCGCCTTCCCACCCTGTCCTCGCGTCGCCGGGCTGGTGGCGACGCCCAGAGCGCCTCCTTTATAAGTGTGGTGGCAAGCAGGCAGAGAGTCCCACCGATCATTATGCGCGAACGGGCGCTCTCGCCCGCCCTATTCTAATCACCGGAGCCACAGGCACCCTCGGCAGCGCGTTCGCCCGCATCTGCGAGCGCCGGGGCCTGGCTTTCAAGCTCCTCACGCGGCAGGACATGGACATCACCAACCCCGCCACCATCAAGAAAGTTATACGCCTGTACAGGCCCTGGGCCATCGTCAACGCCGCGGGCTACGTGCGCGTGGACGAAGCCGAGCGCGAGCCTGGGCGCTGCTTCCGCGAAAACACCCTCGGCCCGGCCACCCTGGCAGCCCTCTGCGCCACCGAGGGAGTACGTCTCCTTACCTTCTCGTCCGACCTGGTGTTCGACGGCTCGAAACGCGCGCCGTACGTGGAGAGCGACCGGGTTTGCCCGCTCAACGTCTACGGGCAAAGCAAAGCGAGCGCCGAGCAGCAGGTCCTTTCGGCGCTGCCCGGCGCACTGGTGATACGCACAAGCGCCTTCTTCGGCCCGTGGGACCGCTACAATTTCGTGACGGTTGCGTTACGCTCCCTATACGCCGGTGAGCGTTTCATAGCCGCGCTGGATGCCATAGTTTCGCCCACCTACATCCCCGATCTGGTGGATACCGCCCTCGACCTACTGATCGACGGTGCAACCGGCATCTGGCACCTGGCAAACAAGGGCGAGATCACATGGTATAGCCTGGCCCTCCGCGCCGCGCGTCTCGCCGGGCTGGACCCAGGTCTGGTGCAAGGCGTACCGAGTGACGAGTTGAATCTGCCCGCGCCACGGCCTGCCTACTCTGCCCTGTCCAGCGAGCGCGCATGGCTCATGCCCACCCTGGACGCTGCTCTTGAGCGATACATGAGAGAGCGCATAGCTCTCGATCTACTGGTAGCAACATAAGCATGGAGGACTCCTTGACCCAACTTACACATACGCCATCGATCTTCAATACATTCTTCATGGGAGGGTTCGAATGCTCCACCCACCGCCCCAGGCACGGGAGGAGGCTCGACCTGATAGCGGCCACCCAGCACGATACCTTTGCCCGCCTGGACTACGAGCGCCTGCGCGAGCAGGGCATCGCTACTGCCCGCGACGGCATACGCTGGCATCTCATCGAGACCAGGCCATACCACTACGACTTCTCCTCTGCACTGCCCATGGTCCAGGCTGCCCGCGATACCGGCGTGCAAATAATATGGGACCTGTGCCATTACGGCTGGCCCGACGACCTCGACATTTTTTCACCCGCTTTTGTAGATAGGTACGCGGCCCTCGCGGGTGCGTTCGCCCGGTTATTGGACGATGAAGGTATACGCGCGCCCATGTATGCCCCCATGAACGAGATCTCCTTCTTCGCCTGGGCAGGCGGCACCGTAGGCTACTTCAACCCCTACTGCGAAGAACCGGGGAACAGGCTCAAAGATCAATTGATACGCGCGGTTGTAGCGGGCATCGAAGCAGTGTGGGCCGTGAACCCAGCCGCACGGATCGTCCACCCCGACCCGGTGATCAACGTCGCCTGCCACCCAGACAGGCCCGAAGAACAAGCGCTTGCCGATGCCCACACCCAATCGCAATTCGAGGCGTGGGACATGATCGCCGGGTTCACAGCTCCCCACCTGGGAGGCAAACCCGCCTACCTCGACATCATCGGCATCAACTACTACCCGCACAACCAGTGGATCTGGAGCCACCTGCCGTTCAACCCCGCATATGCCATCCACCGCGACAATCCCCTGTACAGGCCCTTCCGCCGGATTGTCGCCGATGTTTGGGCGCGCTACCACCGGCCTATCCTTGTTGCCGAGACCGGGGCAGGCGACGAAGAGCGTGCGGAATGGCTCGATTACATGGGTGACGAGATACGCGCCGCGCTGGACGAAGGCGCGCAGGTAGAGGGGATCTGCCTTTATCCCATACTCAATTTCCCCTGGTGGGACGATGAGAGGCACCTGCACAACGGCCTATGGGATAAAGCCGACAGCATGGGAGAGCGACCTATTTACGAGCCACTAGCCGAAGAATTAGCCCGCCAGCGCACTCTCTTTGAATCGTACTTTCGCCGCCAAAGCCTGGCATACGCAACCCAGGAAAGATAAGCTAGATGGCGGAAGCGCAACCTGTAACAGTAGTCCTCTATACCGATAGCAGCGAGCCATCCGGGATGGGCGAGCACATGCTGGCCCTGGGGGAAACATTGCACCCCATCGGCGGCTACAAGGTGCTCTTTGCCTGCGCGCCCACACCGGCCGGGCGCGCATTCTTATCTCGCGCCGAGGCGCTTGGGTTGGCGGCGCTACCCATAGCCGCCCCTGGTGAGCTTTCCGCGCTTCTTAAGCAAGCTCATATCGACGTTTTCCATATGCACGCGGGTATCGGCTGGGAGGGCCACGAGGGCATCTATAGGGCCAGGGATATCGGCGTCCCTGCGATCATACGTACCGAGCATTTGCCTTACCTGCTCACCGACGCCAATCAGCAGCACGACTACGCCCAACTCGTAGGACACGTAGATCGCCTCATCTGCGTTTCAAGCGAAGCACGCGACAGTTTCGTGCGCGCGGGCGTCCCTACGGATAGGATCGCTGTCATCCGCAACGGTATAATACCCACCACCGCCGTCGCCGGCCACGAGAGCTTGCGCGCGGAGCTAGGGTTGCCTGCGTCCTCCGTAATCTGCCTTACAGTAGGGCGGATGACCGAGCAGAAAGGGCACGCCTACCTACTCCATGCTATCGCCCAGGTCATCCCTCTAATACCCCACGCCTACTTTCTATGGGTTGGCACCGGCCCATTGGAGGCAGAGCTTCAGGAGAAGGCGCGGGCGCTTGACCTATACAAAACAGAAGGTAGAGATCGTATCTACTTTCTCGGACGCCGCGACGATGTGCCTCGCCTGATAGCATCCTCCGCCCTCTTCGTCCTCCCATCGCTCTTCGAGGGCTTGCCCCTCGCCGTGCTGGAAGCCATGGCAAGTGGCCTGCCCATCGTTGCCACGAACGTAACGGGCACGCGCGAAGCGATAGAGGATGGCGTGTCGGGTAGGCTCGTCCCCCCATGTGATAGTCACGAGCTAGCATCTGCCATAATTGAGGCGCTAACCCGGCCCGATCTGGCCGAAACCTGGGGCCGCAACGCCCGGCAGGTGATGCAGACACACTTCACCGCCGAGCGCATGGCACATGAGACGAGCAGGGTCTACCGGGAGGCATTAGCAGGCATCTAACCTTCCCTCTCCATGGTAGCCATGCCGAAATAATCAGGAACAAATACCTACGTGCGGCTGGCTACTGTCACGCTCCTTGCGGTCCTCCTAACAGCACTACCCCCTCACGGGCGAGGATGCGCAAACCCGGTAGCTTACGCTGGCGCGCGGTGTAGTCGCCTCCCCCAGCTACGCTCTTTCCCCAGGCTATATCGAAGCTCCGGCCATCGGCAACACCCTGGGGTAGTGGCAGGTCCACGGCCACCGGCTCCCTATTGTCGTCAAAGGCAGTCACCCCGGACCGTTGCGCCGGCTATTTCAAGGCAACAACCATTATACGATTGTTGCGTACGAGGGTGGTGTAGCGGCGAAGATGGTCACGCAAGCCGGGATAAAAACTGAGCCACCACAACGAAGGCCACATGAACACAACATATTCGGCACCCAACTCTCGAAGACGCTCCAGCTCGCTTACGGCCTTGCCGCTATCGGGGGGCAAACCCCAGTAGCGACCATCACGCTCAAGGAATGGCACAGTACGTCGGCCCCTCAGTGCCTGCCCTCCTCCCCACCGCTCTTCGTCCACCAGGATGAACGTTGCCCCGGTTGGCACCACCTCAGCTACCTCCTCGAGCGCCGACTGCATCTCGTAGAGCCACGGTATCTCTCTCAGCACGTTCGGGTCAGGTCTGAATTCCGCACTGCCCCTGATGCTGACGCCTGCCCGCCCTGTTTTCAAGTCCTCCAGCCGTATGAGCAGTTGCCCAATCAACCTTTCCAGCATAATATCCGCGCTTTGGACCGGGACGATATTCGTTGCTGCCTCCATGAGAAAACGTCCTATACTTGCTGCGGGATCAGCCCCAGGTTCTGCCAAATGCCGCAATGGATTGTACTGCACGCCCAGTGAGCCACACCAATCGTGCCACTTCAGGTTGAGGATCTGGTCGAAAAGCTGCACCGGCACCCAGGGTATTCGCAATGCATCGGCCACGATAGCTCCATGCATAGCTTCCGCAAGCACCCTCTCCGACGCTTCGATATTGGTCAGTACATGCTCGACGTTGCCACGGGGGTCAATGTAGTTTATGCCAATTGATGCGCATAACTCCCCCAGGTCGACGCCTAAAGCCTCGGCACGCCCAGGAGTCCTGAAATGCGGAACGAAAGAGACACTGTGCACCCTGGCGGCGGACGCTGTTCGCACCAGACGCACCAACAGAGCAGGATCGGTCACGCTCATGTGAGCCGGCAAGCCGAGCGCTCGCGCCGTCAGCGGCCCCCGCACGCAGCAAATCTGCCACCGCTCGTCCAGCACGGGCAACAACCCATAGCCGACACCCGTGCCAAACACCACCTTCTGAGGCTCTTGAGGAATGCGCCGGTCGAGGATGCTCCCGATACCGACAAAAAGTGTGCTTTCGTCCTCATCCAGCAGGCCGGGGATGAGACGGGGCCAGAGCCATGCATTCAGGTCGTCGCCGAAGTTGCCTTCCGGGTCCCGGTAATAGAAAAGCTTCACCGATTGCGCTCCGCCGCCCTGTAGGTGCTTATCGCTTGCCTGTAAAGGCGCTCTAGTTGTAGGCTGAGCTTCTGGCTGTCGTAGTATTCCTCAATATACTTGCGGCCTGCCCTCCCCCATTCCGGCCACATCCGCGGGCGCTCGATCATGAAGGCCAATCTCTCAGCCAGGGCCTCGACGCTCCGCTCAGGGACCAAAAAGCCCGAACGCTCGTGCAGCATCCCTTCCGGCAGGCCGTTGTGGTTCGTGGCTAATACAGGGATCCCGCACGCCTGCGCTTCTTGCAGGACAAGCCCCTGTCCCTCTGTATCTCCATCCGACGCTGTAACGCTTGGCACCAGGAAAACATGCGCCTCCTGCATTTTCCTGCGCACAAGCTCCCCACTGCCCGCCCCGTAGAAGGTCACCGCTTCCCTGACGCCCAGATCCTCGGCGACCGCCTGCAAATGGTCTCTCAAAGGCCCGTCGCCCACTATGCCGTAATGAACACCAGGGTGCCTCTCCCTTACGCGTGCAACCGCGCGAATGCCATACTCAAACCCTTTCTTCTCGACCAACCTACCTACGCTCAAAACGGTGACCCGTCCATCGGCGGGCCTGGTGCGTTCTCGAAACGTGAACGTTGCGAGGTTCAGCCCCATGTGCAGCAGATGGATCTTGTGGGGCGAGCACCCCAGCGCCTCCAGTCGCCCGGCGGTGTAACGGCTGTTGGCCGTGACAACGTCGGCTGCGCGAAAGAGCTTGTCATAGACCAGGTTGCTTTTCTCACGGGGCCATGCGCTCACGTCGTAACCGTGAAAGCTCACGACGAGGGGCACACCCCATAACTCCCGGACGAACCGCACGTTGTCGCCCACCGGCCCGAAGTGCGCGTGCGCCACGTCGTATCTGCCTTTGCCACGCAGGAGTTGCGACAGGCGATATAGAGTAGAGAGGCTTCGGGCCTTGTAGCCGTACTCCGCGCGGTCGAGTGCCATACGCGCCAGCCTCGGCGCAAAAAGAAAGCAGCGTACAGCTACCGGCAAAGCATGTAGTAGTCGCTTTGCATTGGCTATGGGCGCAGCGCTTCCCGGTAGCCAGGCCCGGCCCCATGGTGGGAAGGCCGGCATCTCCCAATAGCCGGATGCCGGCGGAATACGAAAGTAAGTAGCGCGAACACGCACGCCATCAGGAGCGGCCCGGCTCTGCTGCGATGAGCCTGCACCTGGACGTAGGTCGGCATAAACCTGGACCTTGTGGCCCATATCGAGCAGACCCGCGATCTGCCTGGCGATGAACGTTTCGGACACGGAGGGGAATGTGCCCGTGAAGACGGCTACGCGCAGAGGTTTGCTCATAGTCAGGCATGCCCATCCAGATCGAGCGTCATGAACACCTCGGCATAGGGGCGCTTGGCGGCCATTTCGCCTCGATACGCGTTCAAGCCTTCGATAGCCCGGTCATAATGCAGTTCGCCTATCTGAGAGGCGTAGCATCGAACCGCTCTCAGTTTCTGCTCCATGCAGTCCGTGATCTCTTCCACATGATCGTACTCGGGCAGGGGCGTCCACACTTCAAAAGTCCTTATCACCGGCGTCTTTTCGTCCAGACCTGCCAACGCCAGTCTGAGCGCCGCCAGAGCCGCTTTGTGGTCGGGGTGCCATTCCAATTCATGCGGCACATAGACGAGTTCAGGTCGCTGCTCTAAGAGCACCACCCGCAAGGCGCCAGTTGCCTCCTCGATGTGCTCGCCCAGGAACCAGTCGGGACATCGCAGAAAGCGCGCATCCGCCAGGCCAAGCACACAGGCGGCCTCTTGCGCTTCGCATTCCCGTATGCGCCATGCCTCCTCTCGCGGCATTTGCTTGAGGCCAAGCTCGCCCGAAGTCAGGAACACCACGCTCACGCGGTCGCCCCGCCTTGCATGCTTTATCAGCGTGCCGCCGCATCCGAGGGTCTCGTCGTCGGGGTGTGGGGCTACGACAAGTATATTCACCGGTGCGACCCCTGGCGAGCAACGAATGGCGAAGGGCGAGTGACAAGGGCCTCATAAACTTGCAAGTACTCGCTTGCCATGCGCTCGCCGGAAAAGCGCTCCTCGGCCCTCGCACGAACGAGTCGCCGGTCAAGGGCACGGGCGCGTTGCACCTGTACAGGCAGGTCACCAGGCGAATCGGCACAGTAGCCTGTAATACCTTCCTCCACGATCTCCGGCACGGCCCCCAGGCGAGTAGCTACTACGGGGGTACCGCACATCATCGCCTCCGGCATGACCAGCCCGAACGGCTCAGGCTCGCTGATGGGGTAAAGGAGCGCGCCCGCCCCGCCAAGCAGATCGGCCCGCGCCTTGCCTGTGATCGAGCTGGCGTATTCCACGCGCACGCCATCCACCAGTGGGGCTACCTTCTCCTCGTAGTAGCGGTTGCGTGGTCCCGCCAGCAGCAGCCGCATCCCGGCCTCCCTGGCAGCCTCGATAGCGGCCAGCGGCCCCTTGCCAGGCGTGAACCTCCCCAGGAAAACGAGGTAGTCGCCGGGGCTTTCTACAAGAGGAAACTGCTCGCGGTCTACGGCGTGATAGATTACAGGCGCGGGTGGGAACTGTGGAAAGGCGCTCCACTGGAACTGTGAGATCGAGGTCAATTGAGCGTGCGGCCACATACTCCGCAGCCGGGCTTCATCTTCCGACGGCAAGATGTGGAGAGTATGTAGCATCGGGGAGCGCGCCAGCGGCTCCAGGGGAATCCCCCAGAGGTAGGCATGGCTGTGGATGAGATCGAAGCGGCCCGATTCTTCTACGGCCTTACAGAGGTTGATCCATTCGCACAGATGCCAATCGTCGGGTGCTCCATCCGCGCTGTAGGGGCCGGGCAGTGTGGGCACGAAACTGCCACTTACCTGGGAACCCGCCGCCCCGAACACGGTAACCTCGTGCCCCAGCCGCGTAAGCTCGCGCGACAGGAGCCACACTATGGCCTCCACGCTGCCGCTGTGGGTTGGACGCACCGGAGTGGCGAGGGTGGAGACCTGCGCG
>JBAURA010000292.1:0-2646 GCA_049580985.1 Chloroflexia bacterium | reverse complement strand
GTTATCCATAGTCTCCTTTTTCCTACTACGTACTACTTACTGCGTATTAAGCCACTTACGTCCTTCGTCTTTCGTCCTTCCTCACGGCATCGGCGGCGTGCGGACGGTAGGCGGTGGCTCATCGGTGGTGTTGGGCGGCTCATATTGCAGATAGTGGTATACCTGCGCTATGTCGCGCCTGACGAAGACGATCATGTCCTCCGAGCCTAGAGGCATGGGAGGCTCACGGAAGATGAGATATTTCCAGAGGGTAGAGGACATCTGCGGATCGGTTATCGTGCCGAGCGTGGTGCCGAGGGCTGCGCCCAATTGTTCGCCAAAGGGCGATATCTTGTAGTCTTTGCCCTGGATGAATTGGCGTTTGTACCAGTCCTCTGGGAACCACCAGCGCATGGCGTAGCGTTGAGCCAGATACTCGGCCAGCTTGGGATCGTTGTTGTGCTTGGCGTATTCGAGCACCAGCACCGGGTTGTCAGGACCGGTTGGCGGCTCGCCCGCGCCTATAAAGTTCTTGCTCTTGAAGTCGCGGAAGTACCACTCATAGGGCCAGGATGCGAAGCTATCGTACACCACCTTCAGGTTGAGACCACCCGTTGCGAAGTTGGAGTAGTCGGTGACCTCTTTCACGTTGCGGGTCACGTCCGGCGAGGTTTGCACGTATACGGCCATATCGGTCGGCACGTCCGGGTGCTGGTACGTCAGGTTGACCGCCGACCGGAACTCGTACAGGAAGAAGATCGAGAAGAGGCCCACCGCCAGGTACCGGAACACACGCGACGGGCCAAGCCACACCGCGTACGACACTACCAGGATCGCCGCCAGCGCCGGGTAGACCCATGCTACGCCGAAACCCTGGGTATTGCTGGTGAACACGAGTGAGTTGAGCTTGAGGCCCCAGGCCAGCGCCAGCAGGGTAAAGAGAGTCAGGAATGAGAGGGCCGGGAACTTGGAGCCTGGGCGATTCCAGGCCACCCACGGCGGCTCCTGCTCCCGCAGGACGACGGGCGCCCTGCGCGCATATTTCGGATTGGAAGTCGCCGGCGGCGCATTTCGCACTGCCTGGCTTCTGCCTCCGGCTGGTCGCCTGTGCTCGGTCGTCCGCCGCCCGGCATCCGCGAGCGGCATAGTGGGCGCGCCCTCGTCTACGTCGTAGTAGTCGCCGTAGTATTCCTTCTCCCAGGCGAGCCTCTCCTGTCTGCGGGCTAATATAGAGGCTACCAGCGCACCCAAGAAGAGGGCGGCCAGGAATATGGCCGGGCGGATCATGTGCACGATCAGCCAGGGCATCTTCTCACCTGCCCAGCTATAGATTGCCACTTCACCCGCCAGCCACCAGATCATGAACAGGGGCAGGAAGACGCTGAATTTGGCAAACGGTATGGGCCTGTCGGTGTTGAAGGCAGCCATGCCCGGCTCGTCAGTGTCGCCGTACCTACGCTCCTCGCGCTTGCGCAGCAAGCCCTTGATCCCTTTGACACTGAAGAAGGTGGCCGCTACCAGGCTGAAGAAGACGGCGATGGGCTGGTAGAGGGGGATGATCAGGAAATAGTAGTACCACGGCTGGTCGCCGCGGGCCACGCCCTGTTGCGCCATCCAGTAGCCAAGCGAGGCGAAGAGGCCGGAAGCGAGGCCGCGAGGCAGGTCGGTGAAGAAGACGGAGTAGAAGACGACAAAGATGGCAGCCGCGATCAGGAAGCCGATTAGCAGTACCGATGGCCTCCCAAATAGCGCGCCGACCAGATGCGGTATAGAGCCGGGCTGGTAGTGAGCCAGCAGCGTCCCCGGCTTGGGGTCGAGCCTGTTAGGACTCCAGACCTCGGTCGCCTCGTAGTCCGGCTCGTCTTCCGCGTAAGCAGGCCTGGCGGCGGGAGTAGGCGGTATCGCGCTCTCAGAAGGTAGCGATGCCTCGGTTTCCGGGCCGTCGGGTGTGATGGGCGTGACGGCTACCGTCGCTTCATCAACAACGGGAGCAGCCTGGCGCGGCCTGCGCGTAGGCAAAGCCGATTGCGGCGCACGGGGCGCGGGTCGCGTGGGGCGAGTCGGGCGGATTGGCTCGACCTCTTCGTAGTCGGCCTCCGCCTCCATCACGGCAACCCTGCGCTTCTGAGACCAGAACAGGAAGACCAGCACGCCGATAAATAAGAGGGTGATTATCAAGGCCCACTGGACCAGCGGGTGCCCGATCAGGTTGCCCGCGAAGGTAGTGATAGTCTCGTAGTCAGGGTTCTGGGCCGGGATGTCTGGGAGCTTCGTTATCTGGCCGCTCTTGATCTGGCCACTGATCGCCAGGTACATAGCGCCCATGGCCGCGCCGTAGGCCAGCAAGGCCCCCAGGATAGCGTAGCCCGCCTGGAACGCGAAGAGGAGGGCGAACAGGCCGCCCAGCACCGCCACCGTCAGGTAGGCCGACTCCTTGATAGTGAACATGAGGGCGAGACCCGCGCACAAGACGAAGAAATCGGCGGGCTTGCGCATCGAGATGAAGCGCCAGAGGCCGACGATCATGATCATCTCCATGGCGGAGAAGATCGAGTCTTCGCGGGCCATGCGGCTGAAGTAGAGGACGCCGGGCGCGGTGAGGAGCAGGAAGGAGGCGATCAGGGCGGGCCACCGTCCCATCTGCCTGCGCAGGAACCAGGGAGACAT
>JBAURA010000291.1:0-2569 GCA_049580985.1 Chloroflexia bacterium | reverse complement strand
TACGAAACGTCCACGCCTTATGCCCCCTTCATCGATCTAATTAGCTCCATGTTGGATCTGCACTCAAGCGAGAGCGACTCCGAGCGTTACGATAACGTAAAGGCCGGAGTAGAGGACGTGCTGCCTGGCCGTGACGACGAAATAGCCCCATTCCTGGCTACCATGTTGGGGATCAAGTTGGAAGGCGACCCCCGCGAGCGCGTGCGTTACCTGGAGCCTCCCATGCTGCGTGGGCGTATATTCCAGGCCGTAGCTTCGTTCGTGGCCGCCCGTGCCGCCAGGGAACCTCTCCTCCTCCTCTTCGAGGACCTCCACTGGGTAGACTCCACCTCTCTAGAGCTACTTGAAAGCCTGCTGCCGCTCACCGAGAGCGTACCCCTGCTGCTCCTCGCCATCTTTCGCCCCAACAAGCAAGACCCCTCGTGGCGCTTCCACGAGATCGGCATGCGCGATCATACGGACCGTTACACTCCGGTATCGCTACAACCACTCGATGAGTCAGAATCGAGACAGTTAGTTGCCAATCTGTTGGAGATAGAAGATCTCCCTGAGAAAGTCCGCGCCCTTATCCTTCGCAAAGCCGAGGGCAACCCCTTCTTTGTTGAAGAGGTCATCCGCTCCCTCCTGGACGCGAAACTGGTGGTGCGCGAGGACTCGCGCTGGCGCGCTACCCGCGAGATCGAAAACATAGCCGTGCCCGATACCCTCGCGGGAGTGATCACCGCCCGCCTCGACAGGCTGGACGACGAATCGAAGTACGTCGCGCAGGCCGCGGCGGTTGTGGGCCGCGAATTCCAGCATGATGTGCTGAGCGAAGTGTATGAGATGCCTGACGCGCTCGATCCCGCTCTTGCCAATCTACAGCAGCGCGAGCTTGTGCGTGAGAAGAGCCGCCTGCCCAGGCGAGCCTACCTCTTCAAGCACGTGCTGACCCAGGAGACCGCCTACGCCTCTATGCTGCTGAGCAGGCGTCGAGAGATACACCGCCGCGTGGCCGAATGCCTGGAGCGCCTGGAGCCTGATCGCGTCAACGACATCGCCCGCCACTACCTGGAGGCCAGGCAAGAGGCGTTTGCACTCCCTTACCTGATACAGGCAGCCGACCGTGCAGCCGGAGCCGGGGCACGTGACGAGGCCATAGGCCAGTACCAGCGAGCGGTCGAGGTCGCCCGGTCGCTGGACGATCACGGGCAACTGCGCAAGGCATACGAAGGGCTAGGGAAGGCCCTTGAGTTCGCCATGCGTCCGCCCGAGGCCATCGATGCTTACAAAACAATGCTAGCTTTCGCCGAGGAACACGCAGACATCGGGATGCAAGTCTCGGCTCTGAACAAGATGGCGTATACTTATGCGTTTGTGCTTGGACAGATCGTCGAGGCCGACCAATGCCTGGCACAGGCCGAGGAGCTGGCGCGCAAACATGAGCAGTTTGCCGGCCTGGCCGAAGCCACCACCGTGCGTTGCGGCATCTGCACCTTCATAGCCGACTTCGAAACCGCGGCCAAACATCTCGCGGAAGCCACACACCTGGGACGCGTGATAGAAGATCCCGATACGATGGCCTTCGGCCTGGCTCATGGCGCCACCATGCTGGCCCACCTGGCCCGGTTCGAAGAGGCGTATGAGAAGGCACAAGAGGGGCTGATAGTAGCCGAGGAAGCGCGTAACCTGGAGCGCAGGGCCGACCTCCTTTCTTACCCAATCCCCTACTATCATCTGCACAGAGGAGATCTGGCGGAAGCCTACAGGTGCGCGGAGGAAGGGTACAATATCGGCGCACGCATAGGCGCGCCGATCCCTCCTATCTTTGCCGCATATATGCTGGGCACAATATCCGAGATGCAAGGCAACTATGAGCTAGCCCTCGAATGGCACCGCCGGGGGCTGGAGATTGCCCGCCCGCTTATGGATTACATGCCGTTTATGTTAGTGATAGCGCTGGGCGGCATAGGCGCGATATGCCTCGACATTTCGGAGGAGCTAAAGGATAAGGTCGTGGAGTACCATAGCGAAGCCCTCCACCTCCTCGGCATTCCCATGGGAATGCCGGGTGGGGGCACAGGCTGGGCCGACCTAGGCTTCTGCGCCTTTGCGTTAGGCTACCCTGACAAAGCATACGAGCATTTCCAGAATGGACTGACCATTCCCTCTATGCAAATGTATCTTCAGCGCCCCAGGCTGCTTGCGGGAGCCGCTCTCGCTGCCCAGGCGCTCGGCAAGACCGAGGAGGCCATAGAGCACATACAGGAGGCGCACCGCTACAGCGAAGAAGGCGGCTTCATGTGGTTCTACCCGCTTATATCTCTAATTGATGGCCGTGTAAGCGCCGCTCGCGACGATTCCGAGCGCGCCCTTGACCGGTACAAACACGCCATGGAGCTTGCCCAGCAGATGGGAATGCATCACATAACGTGGCAAGCCCAACTAGGAGCCGCCCAACTGCTCCGAGACTGCGGCAACACAGCCGAAGCCGCCGCACTACAAGCAAGCGCCCGGCAGACGCTCAAAGACCTGATCGCCAACTTCAAAGACGACGCCTACCGTGAAGCGTTCGCACAAAGCGTAGCCG
>JBAURA010000290.1:0-6373 GCA_049580985.1 Chloroflexia bacterium | reverse complement strand
CCAGCAGCTCAAGCCGCGATACGTTGCCCGCCGGGTCGGAGGCGCTGGCGTGGATCGCGAAGTCGCGCCCGCTCGCCTGGACGGTGGAAGTGAAGACGCCCCCGGCCTCCTCGGCGCGGGTGTCATTGACGGCTACAAAAGTGCCCGGCTCCGTGCGGCCCCTGACGATCACGTAGCCGGGCGCGACGTGGTCGCCCGCTTCCGGGTCATCAATGATCATCCAGGGGGGGCGGGTATCGATGGTAGTATACGTATCGGCCTGTGCGGGCCACTCCTCGACGTTGCCAGCCGCGTCACGCGCGCGAGAGCGGAATTCGTAGGTGTAGCCGTCCTCACCGATGTAGGCGGCATTTGTTTCGCCGGTGGCGGTCTTCCAATCTGCCCATTCGCCTTTGGGCGCTATCCGCACCTGGATATCGTAGGAAGCGATACCGGCACCATCTGGGTTGTCTTCGCCCGCCCAGCGGATGGGTAGCTCGGTGTTGGCGCTCCATACGGGAAGGGGCAGCACTTGCGAAGTGGGGGCCTTCTTGTCGTCGAGGTTGCGGCCAACTACTATGTCTACGCGTAGGGGCTGGGAGCCTTGATCGCTGAACCAGCCCTGGCCTTCCAGATAGAGATCCCAGATGAGGGCATAGTGGCCGGGTATGGTGGGTGCGTTCAGCCTGGCGGTCATGGTGAGCGTATCGGCGAATCCCACCTGCTTCGGTAAGGGGGACCTGATGTCCTGCCAGCCCTGCACAGGCTGGTTGTCGGGCGTTAGCCAGCGGTAGCCCATGACGACCGATTGCTGCCCGCCGGTCTGCCAGGTGAGCGCGCCGCTGTTGCGCACCGAGAGGCGCACGTCGGCGGTCGCGCCCGGCTCCATGTTGCCGGGGGTGTCGTGGGTGCCGAAGTTGGCGCGGAGAGGGGGTTGCTCAAGGACCACCTGGTCGCGTATAGCGGGCAGGATGGCCCACATGGCATCGCCGGGGCAGGTCGAGGTGTTGAATTTGCGCTTGCAAGCCTCGCCTTTGAAGTCGCGGTGGCCGGATATGGTGTTGCGGGTGTAGACCACTTTGCCGCCGCACTCGGTGTAGCCGGTGAGGGGCGCGACGGCGTGGGGGTCGATGCCCCGTTGGGCGCTCTTCCACGACAGGAGATCAACAAGCGAGCGTTGGGCGGCCTGGGTGGGGAGGGTCTTCATGAAGTTGCCCAGGAGGCCAACGCCCATGGTGCCGACGTTGAAGGGGTAGGCGTGGCCGGCCTCGACGTCGTCGCCGCCGGCGCGTCCCTCGTAGATCACGCCGTTGGGGTCGATCATGTAGTTGTAGCCGACGTCGCCCCAGCCTCGCGTTTTGCTGTGGTAGTACCAGATCGAGCGCACGCGGGCCGCGTAGTCGGTGTCGTTGTTGGAGGTGGCGGTGTGATGGATCACCATGTGGGTCACGCGCTTGTAGACGGGGGTCCATTTGGGGCTGCTCTCACCCTGAGGCGATCCCCAATCCTTGCGCGAGACGGTGGCGGGCTTGGGCACGTCGGAGGGTGTGCCCTGGATGGTCACTTTGGCGCGGGGCGGGTTGGGGGTGACGCCCGCGTTGATGAAGGTGTAGGAGAGGGTGTGGAAGGTGGGGGTAAGGCCGGCCTGAAATGAATGGAGGGTGATGCGGCTCTGGACGTAGCGGTGGGTGCGGTCGGTCTGGTTGACGGGGATTGGGAAGGCGTAGGTGTCGGTGTAGGAGTCGGTGGACATGACTACGTCATCGGCCTCAACAAGCTCCCAATCGGCCCAGGTTTGCCCGTCCTTGCCGGTGCGTAGCTCGATGGTAAGGGAGGAGAGGTCGGGGGTGTCGGCCCACCAGCGGGGCGCGACGTCGCTGAAGTCGATGGGGGCGCGGGTAGGCTCGGAGGTGAAGACGGCCTCGGAGGAGCCGGGTGGAAGGGTGAGCGGCCCTTTGAACGATTGCTCCTTCATCTCGTCACCGCCGTTCTCCTCGCTAAAGAGGGAGCCTGTGAAGGAGTAGTCGACGCCCATGACGAGGGGCATGGCGGCAGGTGCTTCGGTGACCGTGGAGGGTGGAAGGGTGGGGGCTGAGGCCCGCGCGCCGGAAGGAAGGACGGCGAGTGAGAGAATGAGGATTAGATAAAGGATGATGGCAGGTTTACGAGAGTAGAGACCGGGTCGGAACGGGGAGCGACGTAGTAGATAACCCGCGCTCCGCAACGAGCCGCGCGTACCGCCCGGCAGGCCTTTAGAAAGCATAACACACGCCTCCGGCAGGGTCGAATAGAGCCGCGTCTAAGGCTGAGTGTATAGTGGAAAAGAGGGGATGTCAATTTTGGATTGGGGAGGGATTCACCGCAGAGACGCAGAGAGCGCGGAGGTTTTATGGTTTGGTACACGAAGATACGAAGGTGGGCGAAGGACACGGAGGAATTTTGGATTGCGGATTGCGGATTGCGGATTTAGGGTATGGGAGGATAGGGTGCATAGGGCTGTGTGGTCCTATACACCCTTGTTTCCTTCTTTCCTTGTTATTTGGTTGTTGCCGGTAGAGGGCGGACACGTGGGTCCGCCCCTACACGGTCATAGGAGGTTGGCTTGCAGGATGGGTGTCCCTGTGGCGCAACTGGTCCGTGTTCCGCGTGGGCGTGGCGGCCTACCCTGGTATGCCGGTGCTTTGTACAGAGTTGCTAGTAGTGATCCAGTATTGAGTGCCTAGCTTCCTACTCGGTATAAAGGGGCATTGCAGGTGAGGACGTGACACGATGGCACGTAGGTACGCTACGCTTATCACGCTCGTGTTATTGGCTAGCCTCTTATGTGTAGGTGCTTGTGCTTACTGCGTATTGGTTAGGCGTTGGGCACGGTATGTGGGATGGGAGGCTAGTCCGCGTTGTGACAGGAGGTTACTGTCGATACATAGGGACACCAGCGGTCCTTACGTCCCTCTTTATGCGGTCAGAGGGTGAAACTTGTTTCTATCTGATCATAGCACATGTGTTCTATAAATACAAGTAGCCAAATGGGTTAATTTTATTGCAGTTTTAGGGGGTTTTGGGCGTTTTGGGGCGTCGGTGCTACAAAGATACACCCCCAAAATCCAAAATAACCGTCCGCGTTCTCCGCTCCTCCCCTTCTCCGCGATTTCAACACCCTATCCTTACACCTTCCCTACCCAGAAACCTTCGTGTCCTTCGCCCACCTTCGTATCTTCGTGTACCACAACAAGAACCTCCGCGCTCTCTGCGTCCTCTGCGGTGAATTCAAAGGTTGACGTGGGTATGAGGAGAGGGCGGGCACGTGGAGATGCCCTTACTAGATCAATGGTGGGGGTTGTTCGTTAGCCGAGGTGGATGATCTCTATCTCGTAATCCTGGAGGTGGCCTTGCTGAAGGTTGCCTTCGATCCAGTTGACGATCTTGGAGATCATCTCGTTGGCGTGGCGGGCGTCGGAGCTTACGCAGGCGATGCCGATGGTGGCGGTCTCCCATCGGTCGTTGTCAGCGACCTCGGCGGCGGCGATGTGGAACTGGTTGGTGAGGCGCGCCAGGAGCGATTTGACGTCCTGCCGCTTATCCTTGAGCGAATAGTTTTCGGGCAAATAGAGGGTGATGCGCGCGGTGCCAACAATCATATCAAATGAGGAATGCGGAATGTAGAGTGCGGAATGTATGGTTCAGTGCGAAGGAATAGTCCGCACTCCGCATTCTACATTCCGCATTTGGGAGGGAGGCACCGAGCGGATTCGAACCGCTGATCGAGCTTTTGCAGAGCTCTGCCTTGCCACTTGGCCACGGTGCCGGGAGCGTTTGGGTGCGCCGCGCTTGATAGTGGCCGCTATGCGCACGTGAGATTATACCATAGGGGACGAGGGGGCGGCAAGTTTGCAAAAGGGGCTGGGGCCTAGTATAATAGGGGAGTCACGCTGGGGTAGTACGTTTTCCGGCGTGCCATATAGCGAATCTAATTGTTGCGAGGTGGCCTAAGGCAATGGCACAGCAGAGCGGAAGCGGGGTTCTCGGTGAGCTATTGGAGCGAGGGCGCCTGGTGTGGCGGCTTCTGAACGATGAGCGAGTGCCCAGGTGGCTGAAGTTGAGCATACCGGTATTGGTGTTGCTCTACTTTGTGTCGCCCATTGACCTGATACCGGACTTCTTGCTTGGCCTGGGGCAGTTAGATGACCTGGGCGTGATCTTGCTCGGTATGGCGCTCTTCATCCGGCTGGCCCCGGAGGTGGCGGTGGACGAGCACCGGCGGGCGCTGGGCATGGACCATGAGAGGCCGGGCGGCGAACCTACGCGACGCACATCACGCGACACGAACCCCATCGAGGGGGAGTACCGGGTCGCGGATAGAACTAATCTCGACGGGACGGAACAGTAAGGAGAATTGAGAGGGATGCCAAAGAAGACCAGGACCACGCAGCAACAGCGCGCCAGGCAGGAACAGTGGCGCAGGCGCGTCGACGCGCAACTGGGCGGCGAGCCGACCAGGCCCAATGTCATGACGAATACGGCGCTTGAAGATGAATCCGCCGAGGAAGCTATGGACGGCAGCGCCGGTTACCAGCAGGCCGAGATGCGCCGGATGCCTGCCGGCGTTTTGACCGGGGCGGCTACGCGAGCAATGAACCGTACGGGCGGCGCGGCGACCATGCCCACGGCAGGCCAGAGGCGCTCCACGGCGGCCAGCAGGGCCACGCGCGGCAGGATCATGATGAACACTATGTCTCTTGAAGAGGAGATGCACTACGTTCGCGCCGACATCCGCAAGCTGATCATCCTGACCGCTGCCTGCCTGGCAATTATCATCGTGCTGGCTTTCGTGATCAATATGTTATGACGGACGGTGGACGGGGGACGGGGGACCGTAGACGATGGACGATAGGTGAGTTGGTAGTGAAAACAAAAAGAGAAGGCCGAACACTCGGCCTTCTCTTTTTGTTTTCCCGGCTTATGTAGCAGTACGCAGTTGCGTTAGACTTCCTCTTCCTCGTCGTTGTCGTCCTCTTCGTAGTCCTCTTCGTCGTGGTCGTCGCCGTCCTGGTCGGTGTCGTCGCCCTCGAAGTCGAACATTGAGTCTTCGTCTTCTTCCGTGCCGCGAAGCGCGCCCTCGCGCATGTAGGGGCGGTAGGCGCCGGTGGGGAGGGCCTTTGGAGGGAAGGAGAACTTGCCCCGGTTGGAGGGGTGCTGGTAGGTCTCGCGGACGATGATGGAGATAGCCTTGTCACCGACGGTGGTGACGGCAGCGGTGTAGCGGTTGCCGGTCTCGATGAGGCCGATGAGGCGCTTGGCTAGCTTGGGTTCGACCTGGCCGACGTACTGGCCGTCCTCGTCGTAGACCTCAAGCTTGGTGCCATTGGCCTTCAGGTCAACGTTGTCGCCGGCGGTAACTTCGATCAGAAGCTCGGGTGGTCCCAGGTTGACGAGGGTGGTGACGCCGGTCTTGCCGGTCTCCTCGATGAACATGGTGGGGTTGATGCGGGCAGCCTCGGCGGGTTTGGCCTGGGCGGGCTGTATGCGGGTAGGCTCGGTGGCCTTGTCGGCCAGGTGGGCCAGGCGCTCGACGTTCTTCTTGGCGATCATGTTGTTGGGGTCAAGCTCGACCGCGCGCTGGTAGGTGGCGAGCGCATCCCGGTAGCGGCCCATTTCGAGGAGGGCCTTGCCGAGGCGGTTGTAGGCGTCGGCGTCGTTGGGATATAGCTCGATAATCTTGCGGTTTACGTCGGCGGCCTCGGACCACCTGTTCTCCATAGCAAGGGCGATAGCGCGCTCTGGCAGTACGCGCCGTAGTCTCATTCTGTCTTCTGCCTGGTTCATCATTGCTTTGCCTCGCTTCCGCAGTAGCTCTTTGGCCTTAGCCGCAAGACCCGGTGATGGGCCACTGCTCTTTTACACCCTTTGTTTATGTAACGTATAATTGGGCCTATTGGTTCAATTGGTCAAGCCGTTTATGAACATTAATTTGCACATCCCTGGTGTTCTCGGACCAACCGTGGGCGCAAGGTGCGTAGTTAAGCATGACTCATGCCAGGTGGACCGTCGGGCGCACTGCGGGTGCATATTATATACGATAAAAGTTACGAAAAGTTTAACGGTCCAGGGGAGTACCTTGGGACTACTCCGATGGGAGTATTAGTACCAGGGGAGAGGAGGGAAACGCGAGACGAGAAACGCGAAACGCGAGACGGAGCCGCCAAGAAGCCAAGGTTCGCCAAGATATATTAGGGAATCTTGCGTAATCGCGTTTCTCGACTCGCGTCTTGCGTTTCGCGCTATGGGACCGCTACTGTTAATGGGAAGGTGACGTGGCGGTTGCGGGCGGTTAGGAGGGATCGGAGGGCGGGCGGGGTCTCTTCTATGATGCGGAGGAGGGAGCCTTGCATGGACC
>JBAURA010000289.1:0-2025 GCA_049580985.1 Chloroflexia bacterium | reverse complement strand
CGCGCAAGGCTCCCCCACCCGAGAATCGCGAAGCAGCGCCACCCACCTCTAATCGCCAGCCGCAGGTGTGCACCGACCCCGTGGTCAACGTCAGCGCGACGACCGGCAACCAGGCCGAGAGCCATCTGGTGATTAATCCGACCAACACACAGAACATGGTGGCGTTCTCGAATACCTCCGGGTCGAGCACCTTCCGGGCGTATACGATGAACGGCGGCTCGACCTGGACGCGCGGCAACATCCTGCCCGGCCAGGCGTGCTGCGACGCCCAGGCAGTGTTCGATAGATTCGGCAACCTGTTCGTGGTGTACCTTAGCAACTCCTTTTCGACCAACGTGATCGCGAGCACCGACGGCGGGGTGACCTTCTCCACGCCTATCATCGCCGGCCCAGGCAGCACCGACCAGCCTTCCATCGCCGTAAACGAGAATAGCCTGTGGGTAGACTGGAACCAGAGCGGCAGCATGCGCGCGCGAGGCGCGCCGATCACCGGCCTGGGCGCGTGGGGGCCGTTCGCCGCCGTGCAGACGCCACCGAGCGCCACCGGCACCTTCGGCGGCATCGCGGTCGGCCCGGCCTCCAATGGGGGCAAGGTGATGCTTGCTTACCAGACCCAGACCGGCCAGGCCCCATCCATCATCTACGGCAGCGTCGATCCCGACGGGCTGGGTCCGATGAACTTCGGGGCGCGCTTCCAGATATCAACCACCAACGTGGGCGACTTTGACTACATCCCGGCGCAGTCGGGCCGCTCGATAGACTCGGAGGCCGGCCTGGTGTGGGATTACACGGGCGGGCCGTTCAACAATCGCGTGTACATGATGTACACCGATGAGACGGTCAACGAGAACAGCGACACCGAAATCTACGTGCGCACCTCGATCAACGATGGCGCGACCTGGACCGCGCCCGTGCGGGTGAACGACGACCCGCTAGGCCCGATCCGCAGCCAGTTCCTACCCTACATCGCCATGGACCGCACGACCGGCACGGTGGGGGTCAGCTTCCACGACGCGCGCAACGACAACGGCGTGCCAGGCTCAGGCGGAACGAACACCATACCCAACGACGACTCCGAATACTACGCCTCCTACACCACCGACGGCGGCGCCACATGGGCTGTAAACGACCGGCTGAGCGGCGGGTTCTCGAACGCCGATGCGGCCAATAACGGCGTAGATTACGGCGACTACGTGGGCACGGATGCCCACGGCGGGAAGTACGTCGGCATGTGGGCGGACAATGCCAACTGCGACGGCACCAACGCCAACGGCACGCTTACTCAATTCGACCTGTACATGGGCGTCATGGCCCTCCCAGGCGGCGGCACGGCAACCCCCACGGTTACGGGCACCCCGCCCACCGCCACCGCCACGCCGGTCCCGCCAACCGGCACACCCACAAGGACCAATACGGCCACCAATACCGCGACGAACACGCGAACAAGCACGGCAACGAGCACCAACACGGCCACCAATACACAGGTCCCGCCAACCGGCACCGTGCCCACCGGCACATCTACCAACACACCGAGCAATACCGCGACCAATACCCCGGTCCCACCGACCGGCACTGTGCCCACCGGAACGCCGACGAACGTCCCAAGCGTCACGGCTACGGCCTGCACCCTCATGTTCACCGATGTACCGGTAGACCACACCTTCTATGAGAACATCAGGTGCCTGGCTTGCCGGGGCATCATCAATGGCTACTCCTCAGGCTGCGAGACAGGCAATCCTTGCTTTAGGCCAGGTAATAACGTAACAAGGGGGCAACTAGCCAAGATAGTCTCTAACTCGGCAGGCTTCTCCGATCCTGCTGGGCCTCAACAGTTCGAGGACGTGCTCCCAGGCTCTACCTTCTTCGACTTCATATGGAGGCTGGCCTTCAGGGGCATCGTCACAGGCTACCCTTGCGGTGGTCCAGGTGAGCCTTGTATAGCACCGGACAACAGGCCGTACTTCAGACCTAACGCCGATGTCACCCGTGGCCAACTCTCCAAGATAGTGGCAGAGGCGGCAGGGC
>JBAURA010000288.1:0-2596 GCA_049580985.1 Chloroflexia bacterium | reverse complement strand
GGGCATCGGTGAGCACGCCCGCGCCCGCCTCGGCGCTGCCAGGCCGCCGCGCGCGACCTCGGCCCGAACCACAAGAAGAGCATATAGAAGAGCGGACAGAAGAGCAGATCGAACTGGTGGACGAGATCGACACCACAGCCGAGGTGCTGCACGAGAAATCGGGTGGCAGACGCCGCCGGTCCCAGCGGGCCGAAGCGCCGGCGGAGATACCCCCGGTGGAAGTGGAGGCGAGTGAGGTAGCTGCTGAAGAACCCGGTGAAGTACCTGTCGAGGGTGAAGGCCCTGTCGAGATCGAGGAGCTTGTAGAAGCTGCCGAGGCCGTGGAGGTCGTGGAGGTTGAAGAGCCTGTTACGGAAGCCGAAGAGCTTACCCCCGGCGAAGATGTCCAACCCGACGAGTCGCCACTGGAAGAGGCGATAACTGACGAGCCGCAGCCGGAGGACGGAGAGGAAACCGCCCCTGCCGAAGAGCCCGCGCCCGCTCGCCGCCGCATGCGAGGCGATGGCCGCGCGCCGGCCCAGGATATAGAACCGCCCCGCGCTCCGCGCCCCCAACCAAGTCCAAAATCCGCAATCCGAAGTCCGAAATCCGAAGATCCGCCTTACCTGCCCGCCGGGCCGGGGGGGGCAGAGCCGAGGCATGTGCCCGCGTACCTGTCGCCTTACATCTTCGCCATATTGGCCGCCCTCATGGTGGTGGCGATGGGCAACCTGACGGTGGCGTTTGGGGTCAAGGGATCTAACCAGGTGCCGCCGGGCCAGCCTTTTGTAGCCGGTAACGGGTTCAACTTCTGCTTCCTGTGCAACGGCAGCGGCTTCAACTGGTTCGCACCTTCCCGTATCATCTCTGACTTTATAACCCAGCCGGACGGCAGCAAGCAGGTGGTTGGCTTCGAGACTATCAACGAGTTCCCCGCGTTCTCCTTCGTGCTGGCCGACCTGCACCCGCACGTGCTGGCCCTGCCGCTGGTGTTGCTCGCCATCTCGGTGGGCATGGCGTTTGGCCGCAGGCGGGTGGTCCGGGCAGAGGAGTGGCGCGACGGCGTGCCGCCCGGCCTGGAAGCGTGGCTTTCGCTGGGGATCGCGGGCCTGATCGCGGGCGCGCTTTACACGACCAACACCTGGGACTTCCCTACTTATACGCTGGTAATGCTGCTGTGCCTCCTCTTCCCCTACCTGGCGGTGGGGCGCAAGCTCAACCTGGGGGCGCGCTGGCTGCGGCCGTACCTGGTGCAGGCCGTGCTCCTGGGTATCTTCACCGTCGTCACCTTCATACCGTTCCACCTCACTTTCAAGTCGCTGGTGGGCGGGGATGCGGTGGCTATCCCCGAGAACATCGCCAATATCCCTATCGTGGGGTGGATCGTCGGGAAGCTGGCCGAGCTGGTGCTGGTCAACACCGCCGACAAGACGATCTTCGGCTTCATCGTGATCTTCGGGGTGTTCCTGCTGAGCATAAGCGTGTGGCTGCTATTCGAGCTGGCGTCCTACATGCGCCGCCGGTACGTGGCGGGCGACGACATCAACCGCAGCCTGATCGCGTGGGGGGCGTTCGTCTTGCTCACGTGGCTGGCGGCTTTCCTGCTCAAGTTCCCGCTGCTGGCGCTGTTGCTGCCGATCATCGTTATCTCGTTCGGGCTGGTGTGGCTTGAGCCTCGGCGCACGGAGCGCAATATAGCGCTGGTGCTGGTGGGGGTGGGCGCGCTGATCGGGCTGGCGGTGGAGATAGTGTTCCTGCGCGACAACTTCCAGATGCGCATGAACACGCTGTTCAAGTTCTACTTCCAGATATGGATATTGTGGGCCTTGCCGGCGGCCTATGCCATGTGGCGGGTGCTGTACGCGGCGCTGGGCGACCGGGCGGAAGAGGCCGAGGCGCGGCGCATGGGCTACTACACCCCGGCCAGCACCGGCAAGTTGGCGGGCATGGCGGGGTCGTCTATCCTGGCTGTCTTCTTCGCGTTCCTGGTGCTGACGGGGTCGCTATATGCCTATTATGCAGCAGGCGCACGGCAAGGGGTGGGGAGTGGGCCGGTGCGCGGCCTGGACGGCTCGACGTACTGGCAGAGCATATCGGCAGGCGACTACGAGGTGATGAAGTGGCTCAAGGCCAACGGTAGGGGGAACGAGATAGTGCTGGAGGGGAGCGCGGTCGAGTACGACTACGCGGGGCGCATGTCCTCCTTCTCCGGCGTGCCCACGTTGATCGGGTGGGACGTGTCGCACGAGAGCCTGTGGCGCACCAACCAGCCCGACGCTACGGCCCAGATAGGGGAGCGGCGGCGCGCCGTCAACGCCATCTACCAGGGCCAGAATCTGCGGATAGACCCCGACACCGGCGCGGTGACGGTAGTGGACGGCACCCTAACGGCTGAAACTCTGCTCGAAGTTCTTCAACATTATGGGGTGGACTACGTGACGGTAGGCTCGATTGAGCGCGGCCTCCGGGAGCGCATCGAGAACCGGCGTCCGAGCGAGGACGTTACCCCCTATGCCGAATCGCTATTCAACTATGCGCTGATCGAGGAACTCCGGTCGGGGGATACGGTGCTGTACAGCGTGGGCGATACGGTGGTGGGGAACGGGCAGGTCCCGAC
>JBAURA010000287.1:0-15208 GCA_049580985.1 Chloroflexia bacterium | reverse complement strand
GTCGCGCCGATCGCGCGCCAGGCGGACGAGCGTGGCGAGTTCTCCGCGCACCTCGTGCCGCGCATGGGCGAGTTAGGCTTCCTGGGCGCGCTGGTCCCGCGGGAGTACGGCGGCTCGGGGCTGGACTACGTAAGCTACGCCCTCATTTGCGAGGAGCTTGGTAGGGTCGACTCGTCGGTGCGCGGGTTCCTGACGGTGCACGCGGGGCTGGTGGCAGGGTGTATCGCCGAATGGGGCACCGAGGAGCAGAAGCAACATTATCTGCCGAAGCTGGCATCAGGCGCGTGGATCGGGTGCTACGCGCTCACGGAACCGAACGCCGGATCGGACGCGGCGAGTATCGAGACCACAGCACTTAAAGATGGCGATTGGTACATTCTTGACGGCGAGAAGATCTGGATCACCAATGGCGAGAGCGCCAAACTGGCTATTGTCTTTGCCAGCATGGACAGGAGCCTGCGGCACAAAGGGATCTGCGCGTTTCTTGTAGAGACGGATACGCCCGGCTTCGATAGAGAGCGCATGCCGGGCAAGGAATTGGGGCACAGGGCATCGGAGCACGTGCATATCACGATGAGGGGGTGTCGGGTGCCCACGGATTCGATGCTGGGCGGGCCAGGAGAGGGATTCAGGGTGGCGATGTCGGCGCTCGACAGGGGAAGGCTGGGTGTGGCGGCGGGGGCGGTGGGGGTGGCGCAGGCATGCCTCGATGCGTGCGTATCTTACACGCAGGAGAGGCGGCAGTTCGGCCAGAGGATCGCGGACTTTGAGATGGTGCAGGCCGCGCTGGCGGATATGGCCGCCGACGTGGAGGCCGCGCGCCTGCTGACGTACAAAGCGGCCTGGACCAAAGACCAGGGCTTGCCAGCGACGAAGGCCACGAGCATAGCCAAGCTGTTCGCCACAGAGGCGGCGGCGCGCGCGGCGTCGGAGGCGGTGTTGTTGCACGGCAACCGGGGCTATTCGAGCGCATACCCGGTGGAGCGGCACTACAGGGATATAAAGGGCTTGCAGATATACGAGGGTACGAGCCACATCCAGAGGATCATCATCGCGCGTGAATTGGTTGGGAAGCCGCCGAGGGAGTAGCGCGTCCAGGCTCAATAATCAGGAGACGCGAAGCTTCTCCCGGTATGCAAGCGGGCCTGGTATTACTTCCAACCTGGCGGGCTGCAATCTGGGAAGAAAGTATTGGAGACGATCTTGGTGGTCTGCCCCCTGGTGACGTTGTTGCCCGGCCTGAAATAGGGCCTGTTCCCAGGCGGGAGGCAAGGCTCAGGATTGCCACATGCGTAGCCATCTATAGCGCCCAGGGCATACAGGTGTTCAATGTCCAGGTAGAAAGTGCTGGACTGGGTGACATCTTCGAACGTCTGGCCCGTGGCCTGCCCCGCACAGCCGTAAGCGCGGCATACAATTTTAGATAGCTGGCCCCTGGATGTGTTGCTGCCTGGACGATAGTAGGGGCGGTTCTCAGGCCGTATGCACGGTTCGGAATCGCCGCCGCAAGGGTAGCCGCCTATGACGCTGCGGCTCGCCAGCCGCTCGATGAAGAGATAGAAGGTGTGGTTGGACGGCACATCCTGGAAGCTCTGGTTGGCGTGCGGCTCGATAAAACCGGCGGCATTGGAGACGATCTTGGCGATCTGGGCGCGCGTGATGTTGCTGTTGGGGCGGAAGTATGGCTTGTTGCCCGGCGGTATACATGGCTCGCCGGGATCGCCGCATGGATACCCACTGAGAATACCCTGGCATGCCAGGCAGCGGACAAATGGATAAAAGGTGCTGCCGTTGGGCACGTCTTCAAACTCCAGGGTGCAGGTGGTGGGGCCTGGCGTGAGTGTATTGGTGGGTGTATTGCCCGGTGTGTCGGTGGGCGAGTTTGTTGCCGTATTCGTATTAGTGGGTGTATTGATCGGCGTGCCGGTGGTCGGGTTGGTGGGTGTATTGCCCGGCGTGTTGGTGGCAGTAGTAGTGAAGGTGCTAGTAGCAGTGAAAGTGGCGGTCGGAATGATTGGGCTGGGCGTAGGCGTAATCCCGATATGCCATATTCCGAAGTGCCCGGAATTCACTCCACCCGCGGTGGTGAAGTCGCCTCCCACAATTAGATCGTTGCCTCTAGGCTCTAGGGCGTAAGCAGGGCCGTTCAAGCCACTGCTCAACGGGGACCACGAAGCGCCATCCCACCTGGCTATATTGTTTATGCTCATTCCGCCCGCCGTGCCGAACCTGCCCCCGACGTACAGATCGCCACCGTTGACGGCTATAGCAGATACCCTCATAGACTGATCACCGCTTATACCGCTGCCAAGGGGGGACCACGTCGAGCCATTCCATCTAGCTATGTTGTTCGCGCTCAGTCCCCCGGCCGCGGTGAAGACGCCTCCTGCGTACAGCTCGGTGCCGCTTATGGCTATAGTGTATACACGCGCATATGAGTTATCAGTTAGCCCACTGCCCAGAGGAGACCACGTCGAGCCATTCCATCTGGCTATGTTGTTCGCGCTCACTCCTCCGGCTGCGGTGAACTGACCACTTGCATACAGCTCGGTGCCGCTGATAGCTATCGAATCGACAATGCCATTGGTACCACTGCCTACAGGGTACCACGTCGAGCCATCCCACCTGGCTATGTGATTGGCGGTCACTCCACCCGCTTGGGTGAAGCTGCCTCCGACGTACACGCCGTCGCTGCCCACGGCCAGCGCTCTCACAACGCCTGTACCACTGCCCAGAGGGTGCCACGTCGAGCCATCCCACCTGGCTATACAGTGGGCGGCCACCTCTCCAGCCCAGCTAAAGACGCCCCCCACGTACACATCGGTGCCGGTGATCGCTATGGCAGATACATAGACATAAAACTGGTATCCCCATATACCACTGCCCAGAGGGTACCACGTCGAGCCATCCCATTCGGCTATGCGCCTGGCGCTCACACCGCCTGCGCTGGCGAACCAGCCACCTGCGTACAGTTCGGTGCCGCTAATAGCTATGGCGTCGACTCGGCTATCCATCAGATCCGCGAAGCCGGGGTCCCAGTAGCCGGCACTCCCCAGGTGTGACATGGCAGTTGGGTTATTGGCGTTGCTTATCTCAGGCGGGCTGTCCACAGCTGTGCCGGCAATTGCGATGCCCGCGGTACCGAAGGCAAGGAGCAAAGCCAGCATGGCTATCACGGCCCCTGGAGAGTATCCGAGGCGGGCCTGCCGGTGAATATTGCCTGCCATATCTATCTCCTACTTATTACCTGTGATGGTCCGGAAATCGCCAGGCCTCATGGTATCGGGACGACAAGCAAGATTGAAAGCAAATTACAGGCTCGTAATAGTCAAGCCCGACAACGCGCACACAAATAATCAGGAACCGTAATCACAAGGCGAATGTCAGCCTCGCGGCCTTCGTGCCGTGAAACAGCAACGATTATATGGCGTGCGTCACTATAGCACAACGCCGGGTGCCCTGCAAGAAGCCGGGTACTGCCTGGCGTTCAGCTTGAGGTGGAGCTATTTCTAGGGTATGCTGGGGGTATGAGGGAAGTGGTTCGGGTGGTTGTCGGGCATTGGGGAGTGTTGTTGAGGCGAACTTCATCCACTATACTCCACAGTACAAAATGTGGTTAGGGGTTAGGGGTCAGGGATTAGGGATTGGGATCACTGTGTATTACTACTGTATATTGATTACGTCTTTTTGATTCCTGTTCTCCAATCCCTAACCCCTAACCCCTGGCCCTGATATGCAAGGAGAGAATACAATGCCGTATTCGGAGTACTGGAACCCCAAAAACGAGTTGATGCCGCGCGGGGAGATCGAGCAGTTGCAGCTCGTGAAACTGCGGCGGATGTGCGAGTACGCTTACGAGAATGTGCTTTTTCATCGCCTGCGGTGGGATGCGGCGGGCTTCCACCCTTCGCAGCTAAGCTCGCTGGACGACCTGCGGCGCATCCCTTTCATGACGCGCGAGGAGTGGATGGAGTCGTTGCAGGAGAGGCCGCTCTTTGGCGACCTCCTCTCGACCGATCCTGTGAACGCGATCCGGTACCACCTTACGTCGGGGACGACGGGGCGCACGCCCATCCGGGTGCTCGACAGCCTGAAGGACTGGGAATGGATAGCCGAGATGTGGTGCTACGGGCTGTGGGGCTTCGGTATCAGGCCGGAGGATGTGGTTTATTTCGCGTTCGGTTATGGGTCGTTCATAGGCTTCTGGGGCGCGCACCTGGCGTGCGAGAAGATGGGCGCGCTGGTCATACCGGGTGGCGCGCAGACGACCGAGGCGCGCATCAAGCAGATAATCGAGCTAGGCGCGACCACGGTGTGTTCCACCCCCACCTACGCGCTGAACCTGTGGGCCAAGGCGCGGGAGATGGGGATCGACCTGGCTAAAGATAGCAAGGTGGACAAGCTGATCGCGTCGGGCGAGCCTGCGGGGTCGATCCCGGCGGCGAAGAGGCAGCTTGAGCAGGCGTGGGGCGCGAAGTGCGGCGACACTGCGGGGATGACCGAGATCGGCACGATCATGATCTTCGAATGCTCCCACCAGCCCGGCGGCACGCATATTATCGAGGACCACTACATCGAGGAAGTGATCAACCCGGAGACGGGCGCGCCCGTGGGCTACGGCGAGCTTGGGGAGCGGGTAGTCACGTCGTTCGGGCGCGGGTTCATACCGGTGGTGCGCTACCGCAGCAAGGATATGGTGATGAAAGTGCCCGCCTCCACTTGCACGTGCGGCAGGACGTGGGACCTGTACGACGGCGGCATACGCGGGCGCTGGGACGACATGAAGCTGATCCGGGGCACCAACGTCTACCCGCGCGCCGTGGAGTCCATCGTGAGGGAGTACGAGGCGATAGAGGAGTTCCAGATCTACATCTGGCGCAAGGGCGAGATACAGGACGAGATCACGGTGAAGGTGGAGATCAAGCCCGACCACGATTCGGCCTGGCCCGGCCTGCAACGCACTATGTCGAAAGACCTGGCGACCGCGCACGAGGGCTTGCGCTTCAACGTGGAGCGCGTGGAGCACGGCACGCTACCCAGGTTCGAACTGAAGGCCAAGAGGCTGGTGGACGCGCGCCCGGTCGCTCAGTATTGATTGGTGAAGTGATTCACCGCAGAGGGTGCAGAGAGCGCGGAGAATATGAGAGATTGAACCACAGAGGCACGGAGGCACAGAGGATTGCTTATATTACTCTGCGCCCTCTGCGGTGAAATAAAGAGCTATGAGCAACAGTGCTGATCTGAACCGAGAGGCGGTCGCCATCTGGGATGCTAACGCCGGGTGGTGGGATGAGCAAACTGGCGAGGGCAACGTGTCCCAACGCACGCTGATCATGCCCGCCATCGAGAAATTGCTGGAGTTACGCCCCGGTGAAACCGTACTCGAAATAGCGTGCGGCAACGGGTACTTTGCCCGACGCATGGTCGCGCTGGGCGCGGGCAGGGTGGTCGCATCCGATTTCAGCGCGAAGTTCCTCGAGATTGCCCGCGCCAAAACGGCGGAGGCCGGGCTGGACGACAGGATCGAGTATCACCTGGTAGATGCGACGGACGAGGCGGCTCTGCTGCGGCTTGGAGAAGGCAGGTTCGACGCGGCGGTGTCCAACATGGCCTTGATGGACATGGCCGAGATCGCGCCGTTGATGCGAGCCATGTCGCGTTTGCTCAAGCCTGGCGGGCGGTTCGTCTTCTCTATTACGCATCCCCATTTCAATCATACCGGGACCGCACGGTTCGTGGAGGAGGCCACCGGGGAGGATGGCACGCTTACCGAGGTATTGGGTGTGAAGGTCACGCAATACGCGAGCTTCGGCGAAGGCACGGCAAAGCTAGGCACAGGGATAATAGGCCAGCCGCAATCACAATACTACTTCGAGCGGACGCTGGCCGGGTTGCTGGGTGCGGGCTTCCGAGCGGGGCTGGTGTTGGATGGCCTGGAAGAGCCTGTTTTCAGGCGTGATACGCCGTCCAATCGCGCCATGTCCTGGGTCAATTTCATCGAGATACCGCCTTTTATGATCGCGCGTTTGAGGGCGGGGTGACGGACGGTTGAAGGTGGGCCAACGTAAAACGCAAAACGTAAAACGTAAAACGCAAGCTATGCAGTACGCAATACGCAATAGTTACTTATCACTTATGGAGGGACTATGGCCGAGACGCAAACCGACCTGCTGGGGAAGCCTTTGACGGAGCAGGAGCGCGATCTGCTCGACGTGTACGAGGCGCTGAAGAGGCTGGCGGCGCAGGACGACCTGCCGCCTTGCGCGGCCCGCAACGTCCGCAAGGCGCTGTCGTGCATGTGGCAGGCGACTAATGACCTCCGGTTGCAGTTCGAGCAGTTGTACGACTTAGGTGTGTAACGAGGTTGCGCCAGGACGCGAAATCTGCTAGGATTCCGCAAGCGAAATGAGATTAGGGATTGGCGATTAGGGATTAGGGATTAGAGCGCTTTCATCTTTGGCTTCCCATTATGATCTCTAATCCTTTCATCCCTAACCCCTAATCCCTAACCCCTGACAATAGGAGTAACATGCAGGCCGACCTCATCACGCACGTGCAAGCCCCGGATGCGCCTCCGGCCATCGGGCCTTATTCCCAGGCTATTGTGGCGAACGGCTTCGTGTTTTGTACCGGGCAGGTCGCTATCGACCCCCACACCGACCACATTGTGGGAGGGGATATCCAGACGCAAACGCACCAGGTGCTAAGGAACCTGGGGGCTGTGCTGGCGGCTGCCGGGTCGAGCGTGGGCCACATCGTCAAGACGACGGTGTTTCTTACGAACTTCGGCGATTTCGAGGCGATGAACGAGGTATACGCGCACTACTTTACGGACACCCAGCCCGCCCGCTCGACCGTGGAGGTAGGGGCGCTCCCACGCGGCCTTCTGGTGCAGATCGACTGTATTGCGGTCGTTCCTGGCTCAGCCGTGCGCGTGATCGAAGCGCGAGAGTCCGAGTCGCTGTTCGACCTGGACGCCGATGCGGATTTCTGACGGGTGTCAGTTGTCGGTTGTCAGTTGTCAGTTGTAAGCGGACGATGGAAGGCATAAACGTAACTGACCGCCGACTACCGACAACTGACAACTGACAACTGACAACTGACAACTGACAACTGAGGAGCACGCATGGCCGTAGTTACAGCAGACGATAGGGAGAAGGGGCGAGCGCCGCTGCCGTTGACCAGCCGGCGGGACTGGTGGTGGGTCAGGCCGCTGGTGACGGTGCTGGTGCTGGGTGGGTTCGTTATCTATTCGGGCGTGCGGGCGTTTGTGTACGCGGATTACCACGTGGGGCCGTACCTGTCGCCGTTCTACGCGCCTTTCATACCGATAGATTGGAACCTGTTCGGCTATCTTGTCTCCCCCGCGTTTTACATCCTGATCTTCCCGCTCAGCTTCCGGCTCACCTGCTACTATTACCGGCAGGCGTATTACCGGGCCTTCTTCTGGGACCCGCCCGCGTGCGCCGTGCGTGAGCCGCTCGCCCGTAAGAAGTACGAGGGCGAGCGGAGGTTTCCTTTCATATTGCAGAACCTGCACCGCTTCTCGCTGTACGCGGCGCTGGTGTTCATCGTCATCCTGTCGTATGACGCCATACTGGCGTTCTTCTTCGAGGACGGCTTCCACGTGAACGTAGGCTCGGTGATATTCGTGGTGAACGTAGTGTTCATATCGCTGTATACGTTCTCTTGCCACTCGTGGCGGCACTTGATCGGGGGAGGCGTGGACTGCTACTCCTGCGACGCCATGACGAAGACGCGCCACGGCCTCTGGAAGCGATTCACTTTCCTGAACGAACAGCACGCCTGGTATGCCTGGATCAGCCTCTTTTCCGTGGCGCTGACCGATTTCTACGTGTGGATGGTGGCCTCGGGCACGATCACGGATTTCCGGATCATCTAATCGCGCGAGATCAAGCGCATGACCACGAAAACACCAACGCCTGCCGTGCACATTTACCAGATCAAGGTTACGCTCAGGGATAGCTCGCCACCTATCTGGCGGCGGCTGTTGCTAAGGAGCGACACTACACTCGCACAGTTTCACGATATCCTTCAGGTAGCGATGGGATGGGGAGACTCGCACCTCCACCAGTTTATTGTGCGGGGTGAATACTACGGCCCGCGCGAGCTATCGATGGGCTGGGGACCGCCGGTGAAAGACGAGAATAAAGTCAAGTTGAGCCGGATTGTAGCGGGCGAAAAGAGCAAGTTTGACTACGATTACGATATGGGCGATAGTTGGACGCATACAATATTGGTCGAAAAGGTGTTACCTGTAGAAGAAGGCAAGCAATACCCGATCTGTATAAAGGGTAAGTGCGCGTGCCCGCCTGAGGATATCGGAGGTATATGGGGATACTATGGTTTCCTGGAAGCGATCCAGGATCCTAAGCACCCTGAGCACAATGACATGGTGGAATGGGTTGGCGACGAATTCGACCCGGCAGCTTTCGATATTGACGCTGTGAACGCTCGGTTGAAGAAGATCAGGTAAATATCAGCATGCCTGATAGAGAGTTACTTGGATCACGAAACTTATATACGAATGATGGTTGTGTAGTATTGGCGGTAGAGCCTTGTTTCCGTTTGAGATAGCTAAAGGTGACGTGATGAAATACAAAGTGGTACTGCGACAATCTGAAGAGGGCTTTAGCGTCTCGTGCCCGGCTTTGCCTGGGTGCTGGTCGCAGGGTGATACGGAGGAAGAAGCCCTGGAGAACATCCAGGATGCTATCCAGGAGTATCTGACAGCCATTGACGACGTCCTAAGAGACAGCCACACAGAAAACGTTCGAGAAGTCGAGATCGCCGTCTAGCTGTGCCTAATATACCTGGCGTTAACCATCTTCAGGCAGTCAAAGCTTTGGAGAAGGCTGGATTTCGTATCGTTCGGCAGGGCAAGAAACATATATTAATGTCAGATGGCGTTCACTTCCTGACTGTACCGAGAAACAACCCTATCAATGGGTACACTATGGGAGGCATAGTTCGGGATGCAGGTTTGACGGTTGAAGAGTTCAGGGAGCTACTTTAGAGCTAAACGGAGAGCCAATTGGAATCTTACGATACATTCGAGCATGACGTACTGGTGATAGGCGCGGGGGGCGCGGGTTTGCGCGCTTCCATTGCGGCGTCGGAGGCGGGGCTGAGCGTGGGGGTGGTGTGCAAGTCACTGCTGGGGAAGGCGCACACAGTCATGGCCGAGGGCGGCGTGGCGGGGGCGCTGGGCAACCTTGATAAGAAGGACAACTGGCAGGTCCACTTCATGGACACCATGCGCGGCGGCTCCTTCCTCAATAACTGGCGCACCGTCGAGATCCTCGCTAAAGAAGCCCCTGAGCGCGTGCTCGAATTGGAGCAGTGGGGCGCGGTGTTCGACCGCACGCCCGAAGGGCTGATCATGCAGCGCCCGTTCGGCGGGCACACCTATCGCCGTCTCAGCCACGTGGGCGACCGCACAGGGCTGGAGCTTATCCGCACCTTGCAGGACAAGGCCGTGGCGACCGGCATGAAGTGCTACATGGAGACCACTATCACGCGCCTCCTGAAGGATGGCGACCGGGTGGTGGGGGCGTTCGGCTATTATCGAGAGTCGGGGCGCTTCTTCCTCATCAAGGCGAGCGCCATCATACTGGCGACCGGCGGCTGGGGGCGCATGTATCGCGTCACCTCCAACTCGTGGGAGTCGACGGGCGACGGGGCGATCCTGGCCTTCAACGCGGGGGCCGAGCTTATGGGCATGGAGATGGTGCAGTTCCACCCCACCGGGATGGTGTGGCCTCCCGGCGTGCGCGGCCTGCTGGTCACCGAGGGCGTGCGCGGCGAGGGGGGCATCCTGCGTAACGGCAAGGGCGAGCGCTTCATGTTCGACCCCAAGTACACACCTCCCGCCTACAAAGGGCGCATGGCCGAAACCGAGGAAGAGGCTACGCGCTGGCTGACCGATAAGGACAACAATAAGCCGCCGCCCGAATTGCTGCCCCGCGACGTGGTGGCGCGCGCCATCTACCGCGAGGTGCTGGCGGGCAACGGCACCGCGCACGGCGGCGTGGACCTCGATATAACGCACAGGGGTGCGGATTACATCAAGAAGAAGCTCCCCAGCATGTACGAGCAGTTTCACGCGCTGGGCGATGTTGACATAACGAAGGAGCCGATGGAGGTCTACCCCACCATCCACTACACGATGGGCGGCGTGAAGGCCGCGCCGGAAACGTGCGAGACGAACGTGCCTGGCCTGTACGCTGCCGGTGAGACGTCGGCGGGCGTGCACGGGGCGAACCGGCTCGGGGGCAACGCCCTGTGCGACATCCTGGTGTTCGGCAAGCGGGCGGGCGATGCAGCCGCGCAGTACGTGCAGTCGGTGGCTGACGCGAAGATCGATGAGTCCGAGGTGCAGGCTGAAGTTGAGCGCATGCTGGCCCCGTTCGAGTCGCGGGGGAAAGAGAACCCCTACCAGATAGCCGAGGAGTTGCAGGCGGCGATGCAGGAGGGGGCGATGATCGCCCGCACCGAGGAGGGGCTGACGGCCTGCCTCCAGGAGATCCGCCGCTTGCAGGCGCGCGCCAGGAACCTCCACATAGAGGGCACCCGCCTCTACAACCCAGGCTGGCACACCACGCGCGACATCCAGAATATGCTCAAGGTATCGGAAGTCATAGTTATGTGCGCGTTGGAGCGGAAGGAGAGCCGGGGCGCGCAGTGGCGGCTCGACTACCCAGACCCGGACCCTGAGTGGGGCAAGAAGATGCTCATCGCCACCAGGGGGCCTGACGACGAGGTGGTGGTTGGCACCACGCCTGTGCCGGAGCTGCCGCCGGAGCTGGCGAAACTGTTCGAGACTCCAAAGTAAGCACCCGAGTGCTGTACAATAGAGGTGGAGGTGCTTGCTATGAGCGTTATTACAATCGAAGGTGTGGTGGACAACGGCCAGATCAGGCTCAAGGATAACTTACGCTTGCCTGAAAACACGAAAGTATATGTTGTCATTCCTGATGTTCAGATTCAAGGTGTAGCCCATATATATAGTCCCCATTTGGTTCATCGCGAACATGCAAAGGACTTTGCTCTGAAGGTTATCGAAGTGATCGAGGAACCACCGAATGACAAGCTATGACTCGACTCGATTTGATCCGCCTGCGCCGGTAGCCTATGTTATATTACGTAACCCTGCTACCGAGGCAGAATGGACTGATGTGCCCATGTTATTGGATACAGGTGCAGACATAACTGTAGTGCCGCAGGAAGTCACGGCGCGTCTTAAGCTTGAACCTCTAAAGGTATGGGGCGAATATCGAGACAATATCTGATCTATGGGGCAGGTAATAATGGTAAATATTGGTATTGTCGCTGGTCACAGAAATCTAGCTGTAAGCGAAGAGCACTCTATGAAAGATAGGAAAGAACAAGATCTAACAGGCATCCAGTTTGTTGTTGATGCCTCTGGTGAGAAAGTGGCTGTGCTGATCGACCTGAAACAGTACGGTGAACTGTGGGAAGATTTCTACGATACGCTCGTTGCACGCCAACGGGCTGAAGAACCGCGTGAGTCGCTTGAGTCTGTTCGAGACTCCCTGGAGCGGCTAGGTAAGCTTAGTGCCTGAGGTTGGTTATACTATTACCTTTACTCGGTCGGCGCGGCGGGAGATCGAGCGTCTCCCATCCAATGTAGTCCAACGTGTATACCCGCATATAGAGGCCCTTGCCGAAAACCCAAGACCCCCCGGTTGTCACAAAATCGTGGGCGCGCAAAACCTTTGGCGCATACGGGTAGGAGATTATCGGGTGGTCTATGAGGTCCTGGATGAGGCGCAGGTCGTTGATATTATAGTAGTGAGACATAGAAGCGAGGCATATAGATAGCGGCAAAGGAGAGCAAGAAGTATGGCTACCGATACAGAACAACGTACCGCCACCACCAATCTGCCCGCCGACAAAGCGGCGGTGCTGGAAGACAAAGGGGTGTTACACCCACCGCCCTCGTCCGTGGGCGAGACCGTCACCCTGCGCGTGTTCAGGGGTGATGCCGAGGGGGGCGCCGAGGTGGAGTACGTGGTGCCGACCTTCGCCGGCATGGTGGTGCTCGATGCCATTCACTACATACAGCACCACACGGATACCACGCTCTCCTGCCGGTGGAACTGCAAGGCGGGCAAGTGCGGCTCGTGCAGCGCCGAGATAAACGGCCAGCCGCGCCTCCTCTGCAAAGCTCGTGTGCGCGATTTCGCCGGCTCCGATAACACCATCCTGGTCCACCCTCTCAAAGCCTTCCCACTGGTCAAGGACCTGGTGACCGACGTGTCATGGAACTACAGGACGTCGGCGCGCATCGCTCCCTTCACGCCCAGGAAGGACGCGCCCACTCCCTTGAGGATGCAGCAGATAGACGTGGACCGCATCCAGGAATTCCGCAAGTGCATCGAGTGCTTCCTATGCCAGGATGTGTGCCACGTGATCAGGGACCACAACCGCAAGGACATCTTCTACGGTCCCCGCCAGATGATCAAGCTGGCCAACCTCGATATGCACCCCTACGACGGCCTCGACAGGCGCGAGATGATCAGGCAGGAGTCGGGCGTGGGCGCGTGCAACATCACTAAGTGCTGCACGGAGGTGTGCCCGGAGCACATCCACATCACCGACAACGGCATCATCCCGCTCAAGGAACGTGTTGCCGATATCTACTTCGACCCGGTGATGTGGTTGGCCCGCAAGATGTCGTTCCAGGAAGGGCGCGGCAAGCCGAGCGCATCCAACTTCCAGCCCGCGACCGAGTTCGGCTCGGCCTACCCACCACCCGCCGAGACGAGCGGCGAGCCTACAAGGCCGCGCAAGCAGCTCCCACGCATGGAAGGCGGGCCGGAGGGCGTGATCAAGTCCGAGATCGAGTTCAGCCCGGAGAACCCGAACAGGGCTAGGGCATCTGTTCGGGAGGAGTAAAGCGTAAAACGCAAAACGTAAGGGGTAAGCCGACCAAGATCGCTTACCCCTTACGTTTTGCGTTTTGCGTTTTACTCTATTCCTCCCACCCTCCTGTGACCACCGTCTCGAACTGGTCCGGCGTCCAATAGCTGTTGGCTATATAGCGTTTGATAGCGTATTCCGGCTTGACCGTGTCATCCATGATCTCGCGGAGGCGGAACGCGCCTTTGTAGCCGGCTTCTTCCAACTTCTGTGCGGCGGTGGCATCGTATATGCCGAATGGGTAGGCGAAGAACGGTACGGGGTGGCCCAGGAGCGTTTCCAGGGTGGCCTTCGGCTCAATGATCTGGGTCTGCCAATCTTCCTCTGTGGTGTATTCGGTGACTACGTGGTGGTCCCAGGTGTGGGCTTGTATATCGAAGCCTTCCTCATCTAGTGTCTTCAACTGTTCGCTGGTCATGTAGTTCTCTTTGTCTATCGTGACCGTCATCACGAAGAAGGTGGCTGTGAAGCCGTATTGCTTGAGGAGCGGCCTGGCAGAGATGAACTGGTTGTCGTCGTTGTCATCGAACGAAAGCATGACCGGCTTGGGCGGCAGGGGCTTCCCGTTTGCCACGTACTCATATACCTGCTCGGACGTAACGCCTGTATAGCCGTTCTCCTTCAACCACATTAGCTGCTCTTCCAGCAAGCTTGGGGGTACTATATACGCGCGGTCGTCTTCGGTGTCGGCGGGTTCCCAGTCGCGGATGTGGTGATAGCAGAGGATCGGCACGAAGACGCGGTCCTCCACCGGGATGGGTGTCGGTGTGGCCGTAGCCTCGATAGTGGGCGTGGGCGAGGGGGCAGGCGTGGGCGTCTCGGTGGGCGGGGCTTGCATCGTGGTGGTCGCCGGGGGCTGCGTGGGCGCTATCGGTGTAGCCGTGGGTAGCTCGTCGCCGCAGGCAGCCAGGACGCTTCCCAATACCAGTAGAAGTAGAAGTGGGAATAAACGACGTAGAATAAGACCGTCAATTGGACGCATGGAGATAAGAGCCTTTCTAATTGGGATTCAGGCCGGAAAGAGGCCGCGACCATTGTACCAGATCGCTTCGATTGTGCGTAGGCTGAGGGCCGTTTTGCAAGATGGTGACAGCAGGTGTCATCAATAGCCTGATATGTGGTATGACTGATATGTGATGCAATATGACAAGGGGTAAGAACCAGGAGGAGCGTATGATCATATTGAGCAACGACCACGTCACTTTGACGCCGCGCACTACGTTCGACGGGCCTGAGCTTACTTTCGACTTCCCACGCTTGCAGATCGGGGTAGCGGAGTACGACGAGGGGCCGACAGGCTGCACTGTGTTCTCGTTTCCGGCGGGCGCTAATACGGCTATAGACGTGCGCGGGGGGAGCGCCGGTATGACCCAGCAGTACGAGCATAGCCACGCGATCTGCCTGGCGGGAGGCTCGTTGCTCGGATTGGAGGCAGCCAGCGGGGTGGTTGCCGGTATCTTCGCGCAGCATAACTACCCTCCTCATCGCTTCCCCCTGGTCAACGGCGCGATCATCTACGACTACGACCTGAGAGACAACACGATCTACCCCGACAAGACGCTGGGCCGCGCAGCATTTGAAGCGGCCAGGCCGGGCGTTTTCCCGCTCGGGGCGCGCGGTGCCGGCAGGTCCGCGAGTGTGGGTGGCGTGCTGGTCTCCGGGAGAGCGGAGCCTGGGGGGCAGGGAGGCGCTTACCAGGAGATCAAGGGCGTGAAGTTGGCGGTCTTTACCGTGGTGAACGCGCTGGGGTCCATAGTCGATAGGTCGGGCAAAGTGGTGAGGGGCAATCGAGATGACAGCACCGGGGAGCGGAAAAACATACTGGAGGACATGAAGGAGCGTATCGAGACGGACCAGCCCATCCAGGAGGTGTGGGGCAACACAACTCTAACTGTGCTTGTCACCAACCAGAAGCTTCAACCGCGCGAACTGGCGCAACTTGGGCGGCAGGTGCATACCAGCATGTCGCGGGCTATCTACCCGTTTCACACCATGATGGACGGCGATGTATTCTACACCGTCACGACCGGGCAGGTGAAGAGTAACAAGCTGAGCGTTGCGATGCTGGGCATGCTTGCCTCGGAGCTGGCGTGGGACGCGGTGTTATCGGCAGTAGGATCGTAGGGTACTCACAAGGGTATTTGTTCCAACTAATACGTCTCCGACTAGAGCGCCCGGCAGATAAATCTGCGGGCTACGCAAACGAAGTCCGCCTGCGCGGACTACTCTACCCGTCATCTAC
>JBAURA010000286.1:0-28598 GCA_049580985.1 Chloroflexia bacterium | reverse complement strand
TGCTGGTCGCGCCTATCACGCTCAGGGCGGGCGTGCTGGCCCTTATCGAGAGGGAGATCAAGCAGCACAGGGAGCACGGTGGCGGCAGGCTGATCTTCAAGATGAACTCTCTCGTGGACCCGGCGATAATCGAGGCGCTTTACAGGGCGTCGGGGGCGGGGGTGCAGGTGGACCTGCTCGTGAGAGGGATTTGCTGCCTGCGGCCCGGCGTGCCGAAGGTGAGCGAGCAGATCAGGGTGATCAGTGTGGTGGGGCGCTTCCTGGAGCACAGCCGCATCTACTACTTCCGCAACGGCGGCAAGGAGGAGTTGTTTATGGGGAGCGCGGACCTGATGCCGCGCAATCTAGACAACCGCGTGGAGACGCTCTTCCCCATTGAGGACGACGGCATACGCAGCTACGTGATCAACGATATGCTGAGCGCATACATGCGCGATAACGTGCGGGCGCGTGTGCTACAGCCCGACGGGAGCTACATCCGCCTACACCCACCCGACGGGGTGCCCGCCTTCGACGCGCAGGCGTGGCTGGCGAGCCAGGCGTCCAACGAGGGGACGGATATAGCGGTGCCATTGTCGGCGTTGCCGAATAAGTACCGGAAGTACCTCACCAGATACGGGCGAGTCGATCCGCACGAGTGAGCGGAGAACGTAGAACGCAAAACGTAAAACGGAAGACGGAACCGCCAAGAAGCTAAGAGCGCCAAGTCACGCCAAGTTTTATTGTGAGGGGTATGTAGTTACGTTTTACGTTTTGGCTGTACTTCCGAGGGCGGTTACCAGACCTTTGCGGGTGGATACTATTGCCAGGTCGTCGCCCGTGGAGAGGACCGTGGCGGCGGGTGGTTGCCAGGTTTGGGTGCCGTTGCGGTCAAGCATGAGGACTCGACCTTCAAAGGCGCTCTCCAGGGCGGCGACTGTTTGGCCTACGGCTTGAGATGACGGTTCGACTGTGGTCTGGGCGACGATGAGCACCCTGGGGCCTACGGGGATGGTGGCGGCCACGCGCCCGGCTATGGCAGCGGCGGCAAAGCGGGGGGCGGCGAGGGCCGATACGCTGCGGGAGATGTGGATGTTGAAGGCGCGCTCGACGCGGGCTGCCAGGTCGAAGTCGAAGAGGCGCAGGACCACGCGGATGCCAGGGTTGAAGGCGCGGGCGTTGAGGGCCGTTTCGAGGTTGGCCGCGTCGTCGTCGGTGGCGACCACGATGGACCTGGCCTTGTCGATGTTGAGGGCACGCAGGGTGTCGGGGGCGCGGGCGTCGGCGAGGAGGACGGGCACGCCCATGCGCCGCGCGTCGGCTATGCCGGTGTGGGTCTCGTTCTTTTCGGTGGCCGCTACCGGCAGGCCGAGCGCGTGCAATTGCGTGACCACCCGGTAGCCGATATTGCCGAGGCCGCACACGATTACGTGGTCGCGCAGGTCTACATTGGCGCGGCCCAAAGCCCGGTCGAGTCGCACGCTGACCACGGCGTCGGTGACGAGCGCGTAGAAGACGGTGAGGGTCGTCGCGCCGATGATCATGAGGAAGGTGCCGAACAGCTTGAGGGGGAGCGGGGCCGTGAGGGGGTTGAGGTCGCCCAGCCCTCCTGAGATGATGATGGTGGTCGTGTTGTAAAAGGCATCGGCGAGATCGAGGTTGTTAGTGACGAAGAAGATCAGCATGCTGATGAAGCCGAGGGCGAAGAGGAAGACCAGGGCGTAGCTGAGCCTGCGGTCAATGTTACCGGCCAATGCTCTCAGGTATGACATCATGGCGGCCCAACGGCTGCTTTTGCGCCTACCGCTCCTGGAGGCGACATGCTCCGGCCCCGCTTCCACTAGGCATAGTAGCTCTTCGTTAATTTCACGCGGAAATAGCTCGACCCCCTGGTTCTGCGTAACGCGCGCTATAGGCATGATCGTACCTGGGTCGCCGGGGCGCGCGGCGCGCACGCGAAGGGTGTGGCCTCCTACCGCGATTTCTTGCTGCCAGTCCTGCCGGAGGGCGGCGGACACGAAGGCGGGCGCGGCGATGGCCGATGAGCTGAGCACCTCGCAGTCGGCGAAAAGGGAGGCCAGCCTCTGCCCGAATTCCTGGTTGAAGATGCGCAGTACTATCCTTATGTTGGGGTTTAGCTCTTGCGCGGCCAGGGCGGCGTGTATGTTGCCTACGTCGTCGGCGGCGGTGATCACCAGGGCGCGGGCGTCCGCAACGCAGGCGGTCTTGAGGGTGGCTTCGTCGCGGTAGTTGCCGCGTATGAATTCCCCTCCCAACGCCTCCGCGCGCTCGATGAACGCTATGGAGGCGTCGTCCGCCACCACGGTGACCTCTTCGCCCAGATTGCGAAGCTCGCTCAGCGTGCGCAGCCCAAGCCCATCCAGGCCGCAGAGGACGATATGGCCTTTTCTATGTGTCACGGTTGCTTCGGGAGTCTCCATATGCACTCAGGATTTGTCACGTCGCAGCCTTGGCGAGTAGGTATTGCAAGCGCCGTTTGTAGGGGCGGATCCGTGTGTCCGCCCCTACAGATTATGCTCTATAAGGGCGCGAACAGGTCTACCAGGCTGCCGTCGGGGTCTTTGACGACGGCATAGCGCTGGCCCCAGAAGGCATCCCACGGCTCTTTGTGTCCGGCGTATCCGCTCTCGGTGATCCGCTTGTGGAGGTTGTCTACCTCGGCGGGGCTATCGCACTTGAACGCCAAGCCTATACGCTGCCCTGCCGGTTCAACCCAGTCGGGGTCTATCCCCTTGACCATTTCGAGGCTGTTCCAGGAGATACGATAGCCGTTGGGGGTAATTACCTCCACGAAATCTTCTCCTTCGACATCATGTGGTATGTCCAGCCCCAGCAGCCTGTAGAAAGCCAGGGACGCCGGCATGTCACGTACCGTCAAACCGATCATGTCTATTTGTGCCATTTGTTGTCTCCTTCGTCATGCTTGGCGATTAAACTCTGGTTGTCAGTTGTCAGTTGTCAGTTGTCAGTTGTCGGTAGTCGGTAGTCGGTGGAGTCGGGCTTTTTCTTGGGTTAGGTGGGGATTCAACGGGGAGATAGCAGAGGGAGCAGAGGAAAGCAGAGTTTTCTTTATTGGTTTCTGTTTTCATTGAGGAGGCTGTGAGCGTCTTTCGTGTTTTGTTTTACGTTGGATGATTCATCCCCTCTATATGCTATATGGCATTAGTGGTCCAAAACTGGACTCTTTTTCGTATACCTTTTGGGTAGTCTTTTAAACCAATTTTCTCTATCGTCCATCGCCCACACTTATGGCGTATCACGTACCAGCAGGGCTGCCAGGCGCTTGCGCCATTCCTGGCTGTGGAGGGTGGTCCAGGTGGCCACGTACTCTTTGCGCTTGGTATCGATGATAGACTGCAATTCGGCCAGGTAGGTTGCCAGGCCGGTGGGTATTCCCTCGTCAGCGATCTGCGTGTGTCCGTTTCCCGGCCCGTGGTCCCTGGCCCCCGGCCCCTGGCCTTTGCGGCCGTCCAGGTAGTCGCGCACCAGGGTGGTGGCCACGTCGGCGTCGTGTAGCTCGCCCAGGCCGTCTTGAAGCTTGATTACGTCGCGGATCATCGCGCTGGCGTCCTTCGGGAGCACGTCGCGGAAGAACTCCAGGGTGTAGCGGAAGTACTTGCCCACTATGCGAAGCGCGTGCACCTGGGCCATAGTCGGCTCGTCCTGTAGCGCCTCGAACGCGCGCACCTCCTCGTAGCGCGAGATGATGGCGCTGCCGATAACGTGGCGCACCTGGTAGGGCCGCGCGCCCTGCGACTGGTCGGGTGGGCCGGTGTCTTCTTCGAGGAAGCGGTCCATACCGCGCTTGAAGCGGCTGTACTCTTTGGAGTCGAGGAGACGCAGGAGGGCTTTGCGCGCCTTCCATCGCCTCACGCGCCACTCTTCGAGCATACTGGGGAGGCCGGCCTGCCGGTCGGGCGAGAGGGTCTCGCGGAAGGCATCCACGTTGCCGATGAGCACGTCGAGGTCGCGTACGGCCCCCAGCGCGCCCGCTACCGCGCGCAGGCCGGAGCGCACATCGTTTGCCTTCTTACTCTTCAGGTGGGAGCCGAAGACGCGCATGACCGCGCGCATACGGCGGGTCGCCACGCGCATGTCGTGCACGGCCTCAGGGTCTTCACCCAGCCGCGCGCCTTCCTCGTTGGCGAGCATCGCCTCGAAGTGGTGCGCGATCAGCTTGCGCCCGGCCAGGGCCATGCTGTCGGTATTGCGGATTGCGGATTGCGGATTGCGGATTATTGGTTTGTTGTGGAGTTCGGGTTGGGTGGGGGTTGGAGGGGCTTCTAGAGAAGGAGGGGTTGGCTCGTGAGGGGCCGTGGGTGGTTGGTGGGGTCGCTTCCTGGCTTTAGGGGTGCCATCTAGATCCGCGACTCTGTCGTTCGTGCTTCTCAATTCCAAACCGGCAATGTGAAGGGCTTGCTCGAACTTGGAGCGGGGCTGGGCATCCAGGCCGTATTCTTCGGAGAAGATGCGAGAGAGCGCGCGCAAATCGGCGAGGGTGCCGTCGGGGAGCAATTCGGCTTCTAGCTCGTAGGCTGTGGGGGATGCATCGTCTTGCTTATTCTCACTGTGGAATGCTACTTCGTCCAGGCTTAGCTCGGCCACCGCGCGCTCGCCGTCGTAGAGGAGCGATACGGTGCGGGTCTGGCCGACGCTTACCAGGTCGCGCAACGGTTGGCCTGCCGCCAGGCCCCTCGCCAGCTGTTTGGCTTCGCTTGCGGGCCACCTGCTGATGGCGAGGCCGGGCACCGAGGTCTCGTATTCCTGGCGGGAGTGTATGCCGCCCGCTTCGCCTTCAGAGCTTTCGTCGCCTAGAGCATGTCGCTCCAGCCCCTTGATGGTGATGAGGAGGTCGCCTGCTTTGCCTTTGCGGAGGCGTAGGGACCAGCCATTGTTGAGAAAGCTGAGGGCGGGGGTATCGAGATAGCGGTCATGGACCTCTTTGGTGCGCTCCTCCCGCCGCTCGTAGCTGCCGAACTGCCCGGTTCCGCGCAGGCGAGCGAAGGCGGCCTCGCCTGGCACTGTGAATTTGGCTTCGGTTTCCAATGTTCGCTCCTGGGGGTGATGCGTAAAACGTAAAACGTAACATCGTCATACGTCATGTGTGTTCGTAAGGCATGTGGGGTAAGTGTTTAGAGTTGGGGTGTAGGGGCGAGGCATACCTCGCCCTGGTGGGGCGTGTAGATAGTAGCGGTGACTGTGCCCTTAGAGGGCGAGGCATGCCTCGCCCCTACATCTTCTCTACTCCAATTCTGGACGTTTACCATAAGGGCGGGTATTGAAGGTCCATTTTGCTCGTGCTACACTATAAGGACGCTTCATAGAATTATACATTATGCGGCGTTGTCACTTCGTTGCGGCCATTACGCATGACGTTGTTACGTTTTACGTTTTACGTTCCGCGCCCCAGGAGGCAAACCACGAACTCTCTACCTACCGGCTTTCTCGATCGAGCGCAACGGAAGACGCTTGCGCTGGCGTGCGACGTGATCTGCCCGTCGCTCGCGCCGCCGCCCGGCACGCCCGTGGGGTCGCCGTTGGAGGCGTATTGGCGCATGGCACCGTCGCACATGGAGGCGGCGCGGGTGATCGAGGAGGCGTTGGCGCTATCAACCAGCCCCGCCGAGCAGCGGTTATTTCGCCTGGCGCTACAGGGCCTGGAGAACCCGGCGCTGTGCCTGTTGACCACCGGGGATGCCCGTCCGCTAAGCAGGCGCGGCCCGCGCGGGCGCGAGCGCCTGTTGCGCGCGTGGAGCCGCAGCCGTCTTCCCCAGCTTCGCCAGGTATTCCAAAGCATCAAGCGCCTGGCGGCTTATACGTTTTACGCGGCGCATGGAGACTCGCAATCGAAATCCAAAATCGACAAGGTGTTGGGCTACCCGGACGGCTGGCAGGCTCCCTCGGCACCTGCTTTGCCAGCCAATCCCCACAACCCCATCCGCCCGCTTGAGGTGGGTGAAGGCGACGTGTTGGAGGCGGATGCGTGCGTGATAGGATCTGGTGCGGGTGGGGGTGTCATGGCCGCGCTACTGGCGCAGGCGGGGTACAGGGTGGTGGTATTGGAGGCGGGCGATGCCTTGTCGGAGGCCGATTTCGACGGGGACGAGGACGCGGGGTGGAGGCGGCTGTACGCCAAGCGTGGCCTGCTCACGACGGCGGACGGCGGCATCGCGATCCTGGCGGGGCGCACGCTGGGTGGGGGCACGACGGTCAACTGGATGACGTGCTTCCGCACCCCTGAGCGGGTATTGAGCCAATGGGCCGCCGCGAGTGGGGTTAGCTCCCTGCTCGGCCCTGAGTTGCAGGCCAGCCTGGACGCCGTGGAGAAGCGGGTCAACGTGGGTAAGGCCGAAAGCTGGGTGAACGGCAATAATGGGGCGCTGGCGCGGGGCGCGGCTGCCCTGGGCTGGCACCATGACGTGCAGGCGCGCAACGCGCGGGGGTGTGGCGACTGCGGGCTGTGCAGCTTCGGGTGCGCTTATGGGGGCAAGCAGAGCACTCCGCGCACCTATTTGCAGGACGCTTATGATGCGGGGGCGCGGATCGTGGTGCGTGCAACGGCGGAGCGCGTGCTGTTCGAGGGGAAGAGGGCCGTGGGTGTGGAGGCTATCGTGAGTCCGCAGGGCAAAGCCATAGCTATGGCTTTGCCCTGGCGAGCGCGACAGCCGGGCGCTCGGAGAGTGCGGGTGAAGGCCTCGGTAGTGGTGGTGGCCTGCGGAGGGATCGAGTCGCCCGCGTTGCTGCTGAGGTCGGGGTTGAAGCACCGTGCGCTGGGGCGCAACCTCTACCTGCACCCGGCGACCGCGCTGATGGGCGTGTTTGACGAGGAGATCGTGGCGTGGTCGGGGCCGATGCAATCGACGCACTCAGACCAGTTCGCCGACCTGGATGGGGAGGGGTACGGTTTCAAGCTGGAGGCTACGCCTATTTATCCGGGGATCGCGGCCACCGCCCTGGCGTGGGAGGGTGGGGCCGATTTCAAGAGCCGGATGCCTGAGCTGCGGCACACGGCTTCGCTGCTGGTGCTGGCGAGGGAGCGTGTAGGCGGGCGCGTGGGGGTAGACAGGTGGGGCAACCCCCACATCCGCTACGCGCTATCGAAGGTCGATGCCGCCCACGTGCTGAAGGGGTGCAAAGAAGGAGTGCGGCTGTTGATGGCTGCGGGCGCACGCGAAGCATATACGCTGCACACCATTCTGACGGGGATGGCACGGGCCGAGAATGATAATCCGGCGGCCTGGCGGCGTTTCGAGCGGGCAGTGGACCGGCAGGGCGCGAAGCCGAACGGCATGATGATGTTCAGCGCGCACCAGATGGGCACCTGCCGCATGGGGATCGGCCCCGACACGACTGTAGTCGACGAGCATGGGGCCGTGCACGGCTACAAGGGGCTGTACGTGGCCGATGGGAGCATCTTCCCACTGCCGTCCGGGGTGAACCCGATGATCTCGATTATGGGCCTGGCGCACTGGATCGGCAGCCGTATGGTTCAGAACTCACCATAGAGGTTTTCGGTATTCACCGCAGAGGCGCGGAGGACGCTGAGTACTTTCCTAACAAGAATGTAGGAAGGAAGCCACACCACTCCACTTTGTCATTCTGAGCTTGCGAAGAATCCGGTGGGTAGGGATCATGTCTCAAGTAAGCCTTATCTTTGGCATCGAACACAATCTCTGCCCACCGGATTCTTCGCAAGCTCAGAATGACAAAGGCAACTGATACTCTATTGGGACACCTTTTCGTTGGCAAAGTACTCAGGCGCGCAGAGATTATTGAGGGTTTAGAGGAGTTTGAGGAGTGCTTGTGTTTGGGAGTTAGAGGTTAGGGAAATCCCAGTTGTTCGGCAGCAGGTGGTGCCGGTGGTCTACAAAGGTGAGTGTTTGGCCTGCGGCTATATAATGGATATAGTGGTTAAGAACACGATAATACTTGGCTGAAGGGTCTCACTAAACTCAAAAACCCTCAATAATCTCCGCGCCCTCCGCGCCTCTGCGGTGAATAACAACTAACCTCTGCGTTCGCTGGGGTGAATAACAAGAAAAATGCGTGCTGATAGATTGATCTCGATTTTGATGTTCCTCCAGGCGCGGGGGCGGATGACGGCTGCCGAGCTTGCGGAGGAACTGGAGGTCTCCGAGCGCACGATCTACCGTGACCTGGAGGCGCTCCATACCTCGGGGGTGCCGGTGCTGGCCGAGCGCGGGCCGGGCGGGGGCGTCACGCTGCCCGATAACTACCGTAGCAACCTTACGGGGTTGAGCGATGGGGAAGTGCGCGCGCTCTTCCTGTCGGCTGTGCCGGGGCCGCTGGCGGACCTGGGGCTTGGGAAGTCTATCGAGGCTGCGATCCGGAAGCTGACCGCCAGCCTCCCTGACATGCATCGCCGCAATATCGAGCAGATGCGCGAGCGTATGTACATCGACACGGCCGAGTGGTTCCGCGCACCCGAACAAGTGCCCTACCTTGACCTGATGCAGCGCGCTGTGTGGGATGACCGGCTGGTTGACATAACTTATTCGAGAGCGGATAGCGGCAAGGTGAAGCGCTGTCTCGAGCCGTATGGGCTGGTTGCTAAGGGGGGTGTGTGGTACGTAGTGGCGGCTGTGGCCGCCAGCGCCCGCCCGCTGGGTGTCTCCAAGATGAAGGCGGCGAGGCGGACGTTGCAGACCTATAGAGTATCTCGCATCCAGCACGCCGAGCTAATGGATGCTCACTTCGAGCGGCCCGAATGGTTCAATCTGCACGACTACTGGGAGCGGTGGCAGAGGGAGTTCCAGGTGGGCGTGCCGAAGTACCTCGCCACGGTGCGGGTGTCACCCGACCTGGTGTACGTGCTGCCCCGCATCTACGGCGAAGACGTGCGTGCCCTTATTGACGGCGCAGGCCCTCCCGATGGCGAAGGGTGGATCAGGCTTACTCTCACGTTCCGCTCGTTCGAGGATGCGCGCACCAGCCTCCTGGGCCTGGGCGCGAACGCAGAAGTGGTGGAGCCAATGGAACTCCACGCGGCAATCCTCGACATGGCAGGCTCAGTGGTAGAACTGTACGGAGGCCGGCAGGTGGTGGATGGGGGACGATATGTGATACGTGATACGTGAGGACGATGGACGATGGACGATGGACAGTAGTGACGCATGACGTATCACGTATCACGTAACGAGGTTATGATGAAGAGCAAGGCCAGGGCAATTGCTGAGGGGATACTGTATACCGACCAGTACCAGCTGACTATGGCCCAGGTCTATTTTCGCGCCGGGTTGCACAGGCGGAGGGTGCAGTTTGACCATTTCTTCCGCTCGTACCCCGACTATGGCACGCACCAGGCGGGGTATTGTGTGAACGCCGGGTTGGAGTCGCTGCTCGACTGGATGGAAGAGGCGCGGTTCGGGGAGGCGGAGGTCGCGTATCTGCGGGGACAGAAGGGGAGATCGGGCAGGTCGGTGTTCGATGGCGATTTCCTGGATTGGCTGCGGCGGGAGGGGGATTTCAGCGGCATCACTCTCCACGCTATACCGGAGGGGCGCGTGGTCCACCCGCACGAACCGCTGACTATAGTGGAGGGACCCATGGCGATGGCCCAGGTGTTGGAAACCTCCTTGCTGAACCACCTCAATTTCCAGACCCTGATAGCCACAAAGGCCGCGCGGATACACGACACGGTGGGCGGCAGGATGGTGCTTGAGTTCGGACTGCGGCGGGCGCAGGACCGGGGTGGGAACGCGGGCACTCGCGCGGCCCTGATTGGTGGGGCCGATTTCTCCTCGAACGTGGGTATGTCGCACGTGTTGGGGTACGCGCCGAAGGGCACGCACGCGCACAGCATGGTGCAGGTGTTCATGGCGCTGGGCGAGGGGGAGTTGGGCGCGTTCCGGGCTTATGCTGAGGCTTACCCCGACGATTGCCTGCTGTTGGTGGATACGATCAACACGCTTGAGAGCGGCGTGCCCAACGCCATCAAGGTGTTCGAGGAGTTGCGCGCGAAGAGGCACGATCCCGTAGGGATTCGCCTCGATTCAGGCGACCTGGCCTACCTGAGCATACAGTCGGCGCGCATGCTCGACGCGGCGGGCTTCCCCAACACCTCCATCACGCTCTCGAACGACCTGGACGAGATGGTGATCTGGCGGATCATGGCGCGGATAGCGGCGGAAGCGCCCCGGTATGGGGTGGATGCCGACGCGCTGAGCAAGCGGCTGGTGTTCGGGGTGGGCACGCGCCTGATCACGTCGCAGGGCGACCCGGCGCTGGGTGGGGTTTATAAGCTGGTGGCCGTGGAGGATGGGGGAGAGTGGAAGCCCGCCATGAAGGTTTCGGACCAGGCGGCCAAGACCCCCAACCCCGGCAGGAAGGCGGCGTGGAGGCTCTATGACAGCCAGGGTAAGGCTAGCGCCGACCTGCTCGCGCTGCACGATGAGAACCCTGCGAGCATGGAGCGGGTAGCGACCCACCACCCCTCGGACCACACGCAGATGCGCGTGTTCGACAAAGCGAGCCTGTCTGAAGTGGAGTCTTTGCTGGTGGAGGTGTTGAGGGATGGGCGGTTGGTGTATGAGCTACCTGACATCGAGGCTATGCGCCGGCGAAGGATCGCGGATGTCGAGCGGCTCGAGCCGGGCGTGCGCCAGCTGATTAGCCCGCATGTATATCACGTGTCGCTGACGCAGAAGCTGTGGGAGTTGAAACAGGAGTTGATACGGTCGACTTTAGGAGAGTGATGAGATATTACTAGCCCCGGAGGGGCGAAAGAAAGTAGCCACACGGCGTTAGCCTGTGGAGGGCGTTAAGTTAAGAAAGAGTAGCCCCGGAGGGGCGTAAGACGCATGGTGTTTGCCCCTATCTTACGCCCCTCCGGGGCTACCTACGTAACGTGGGTTGTGAACCACAGGCTAACGCCGTGTGGCTACTTTCTTTCGCCCCTCCGGGGCTGGGAGGGGTGTGCTTTTCGCTATATTAGCATGAGAGGGCGGACACACGGGTCCGCCCCTACGTTGTGCGTTGAGTGTTTTACTTAGCGCTGGCTACCGGGTAGCCTTCTTCGTCAAGGATCTCTTTGACTTCGTCCAGGGCGATCTGGCCCTCGTCATATTTGAGGAGGACGATCTTGCTTGGTATGCTCACCGCCACGGCTTGCACGCCTGGCTTGCCGCGCAAGGCTTCCACTATCGTCTTCTCGCAGTGGGCGCATGAGATGTCGGGTACGTTTAATGTTACCTGGGCCATTTTGTTTGTCCTTTCTTTATGGTTATGCTGGTTGCGCTCAGAAGGTGTCGTTGAAGGTTGCGTTCTGCCGGTTGTGGACTGGTAGCCTATTAGGCTATTTTACCTCTACAACCCAGGCCACCGTCTGCACTTCGCCGTCATGCTCGAACTGGACCCACATCTTGTACAGCCCTGCTTTGGTGAAGTGGGGTTGGAAGGCGATGTCGGGGCCGAAGACCTCCGGGGTCTCGTGTATCTCGTCCATCCCACCGGATTCCGGTTGGGTGCCTGCTACGGCGTGGGCGTGGCCGAAGCTGCCGGTGCGCTCGTCCAGTGTGACCACGTGCGCTGCCGCCCCCAGGTAGGGTTGCAGGTCGGCCACGGGCTGCCCGTCGCGCTCGACGTGGACGGTGTAGGCTGTGCCTTGCGCATCCGGGATCTCGCTGATAGTAGCGGTATAGTCGCCCACTTGCTTCGGTGTCAGGTCGGGCGTGAGGTCGGCCAGGGCGCTCCCACCGCCGCCAACCGGTAGGTCGAAGCGGTGGACTTCGTCGGCTTTGCCTTCGGGCGCGAATTCGACGTAGATCGCGTAGTCGCCCTTCGCCGGGAAGGTGTGCTCAACGGTGTAGCGGCCCGCTGCGTTTGTCGCGACCCGCGGGTGGATGTGGGCGAAGTAGCCGAGGTCGTAGCTGACGATGATCACGTGCATGGGCGCTTCGTGTTCGACAGCCAGCTTGCCAAGGGGCGCGCCCGTCACCTTATCGGTCAGGTTGAACGCCAGGTTGGCCGGAGCGCCGGGGACCGCTGCCCCGCCCAGGTCGAGCCTGACTTCCGCGTTGTGCGCCCCGGCGGGCTGCACCATGAGCATCTCGTCCGAACCGTGCATAGTGGACATGCCGGGCTTGAAGACGAAGAGGGAAACCGCGCCCACCGCGAGCGCGAGCAGGCCGATAGCAAGCAGGTAGCTTACGTCGGCGAGGCGCCGGCGTAGAGGAGGGTGCAGGATTTCGCGCGCGTCTTTGGGAGGCGCGAAGCCGCGGAGGCGAAGCGAGTTGCTCACCACGCTCACCGAGGACATCGCCATGGCCGCCGCCGCCATTACCGGGTTGAGGAGCAGCCCAAAGAGTGGGAAGAGCACGCCCGCCGCCACAGGGATCAAGACCACGTTGTAGAAAAAGGCCCAGAAGAGGTTTTGCCGTATCGTGCTCACCGTCCGCCGCGAGAGGGCGATAGCGGTCACCACGCCGCGTACGTCGCCGCCTACCAGGGTTATGTCGGAAGCCTCCATAGCTACGTCAGCCCCCGTGCCGATGGCGATGCCGAGGTCGGCGCGAGCCAGGGCGGGCGCGTCGTTGACGCCGTCGCCCACCATCGCTACCTTCTTGCCGGCGGCCTGTAGCGCCTGCACCTTGGCGGCTTTCTGGCTCGGCAATACGTTCGCCATGACGTTACGTATCCCCAACTGGGAGGCTATCGCCTGGGCAGTGGCTTCGTTGTCGCCCGTCAGCATCCAGACTTCCAGGCCGAGCGCCTCCAGCTCGCGTACCGCATGCGCCGACTCCGGCTTGATAGTGTCGGCCACCGCCACGATGCCCGCCGCTTCGCCGTCCACGGCTACGTACATGGGCGTCTTGCCCTCGCGGGCCAGCGCCACACCCCTGTCGCCCAGGCCGTTCAGGTTGACACTGTTTTCGGCCAGCAGTTTCTCGTTCCCTACCAGCACCGCCCGCCCATCAACCAGCGCGGAGATCCCCAGCCCAGCGTGTGATTCGAACTCCTGCGCCGCAGTCAGCGACAACCCCCGCTCGTTGGCGTAAGTCACAATCGCCTCGCCCAGAGGGTGCTCGGACCCGCGCTCGGCGGAAGCCACCAGGCTCAAGAATGCGGAATGGGGAATGCGGAATGCGGAATGCTCGTTGTAATTCGTAATTCGCAATTCGTAATTACTTTCGTCCGCCGTCAGTATGTCAGTAACCGACGGCTTCCCACGAGTGAGGGTGCCGGTCTTGTCGAGGACTATGGTATCGATCTTGTGGGCGTTTTCGAGGGCTTCGCCGCCGCGTATGAGGACGCCGTACTCGGCTCCCTTGCCGGTGCCGACCATGATGGCGGTGGGTGTCGCCAGGCCGAGGGCGCATGGGCAGGCGATGATCAGCACCGAGATCATCGACACGAGCGACAGTGTAAGCTTCGGCTCGGGGCCAAGCCAGAACCATAGCACGAATGTGAGCGCGGAAAGCGCCAGCACTATAGGCACGAACCACGACGAGATCTCGTCGGCCAGCCGCTGGATCGGCGCTTTGGAGCCTTGGGCTTCTTCGACCAGGCGCACGATCTGAGCGAGGGCGGTGTCCTTGCCCACCCGCGTGGCGCGCAACAGAAAGGAGCCGCTCTTGTTGAGGGTAGCGCCGATCACCTTGTCGCCGGGCGCCTTGTCCACGGGCAAGCTCTCGCCGGTAAGCATCGACTCGTCCAGCGACGAGCGGCCTTCGGTGACTACTCCGTCAACGGGTACTTTGTCGCCTGGGCGAACGCGCAGCACGTCGCCGGGTTGCACCTGCTCGATAGGTACATCCACTTCTTCGTCGCCGCGCACGAGGCGGGCGGTGCGCGGGGCGAGGCCCATCAGCTTCTTGATCGCCTCGCTGGTGCGTCCCCTGGCTCGGACCTCAAAATAGCGGCCCATCAGGATGAGCGCGATGATCAGAGTAGAGGTGTCGTAGTAGGCTTCGGGCACGATCCCCGCGCGGCGCACGGCCTCCGGGAAGAAGGTGATGTATACACTGTACAGGTAGGCGACGGAGGTGCCGACCGCGATCAGCGTGCTCATGTTGGTGGAGAGATGCCGGGCCGCCTGCCACGCTCCCTTGTAGAACTGCCAGCCCGCCCATAGCTGGACCGGCGTGGCGAGCAGGAACATGACGTAGTACCGCGCCTCCATGGAGAGCGGCAGCCACGATTCAGGCACGAACATCCCCGCCATGATCAGCAGCCCTACTACCAGGCTTACTATGAACTTGAGGCGAAGGGCATCGACGGTAGACGGTAGACGGTGGACGGTGGACGGTAGCTCCTGGCCTTGTGCCATGTTGTCGCCGTCCACCGTCCACCGTCCACCGTCCACCGTCGCCAGGCCGTACCCCGCCTTCTCGACCGCGCGGCGGAACTCGTCGCGGCCCACCATGGCGGGGTTGAAGCGCACGGCGGCTTCTTCGGTGGCGAGGTTGACGTTGGCGGTCTCTACGCCCGGTAGTTTGGCAAGCGCCTTTTCGACGCGCCGCACGCAAGAAGCACACGTCATGCCTTCGATTGGGAGGGCAACCTGCTCCGTCGGCACGCTATAGCCGGCGCGCTCAACAGCCGCGCGCATATCGGCCATGCTTACGACCGCCGGGTCATACGTGACGGTAGCGCGCTCGGTAGCAAGGTTGACTCCCACCTCATGCACGCCTTCAACCTTCGCCAGCGCCTTTTCTACACGCCGCACGCACGAAGCACACGTCATGCCTTCGATGGGCAGGATTGCTTCTATATCTTTGGTTTCAATGTGTTGTGTTGACATATTGTTCTAATGCGTCATACGTCATGCGTAAGGACGATGGACGATGGACGATGGACGATGGACGATGGACGGCGTAAAACGTAAAACGTAATTGACGTACTACGTGCTACTTCCTAGCCAGCTCATACAACTCGGCAAGCTCCTCTATCACCTGCTCGGAGCGGCCTTCCTGTATCCCTTGCGGCACGCACGAATTGAGGTGGCCGCGCAGGAGGGTGCTCTCGAACTTTTCGAGGGCGCGCTGGACCGCGTAGGTCTGCTTGAGCACGTCTACGCAATATTGATCTTCTTCAACCATCTTGCGTATGCCTCGCAGATGTCCTTCGATGTAGGCCAGTCGCTTGAGGGCTTCCTGTTTGGCGCTTTCTGTTCTCATAGTTTTCTCCCTTACCCTACCCCCCTGGGGGGGGTTTACACCTAATTATACACCTTCCCTGATGGAAGCGCAAGGTTTTGTGCCGTTCCACGTAACTGTAGAAAAAATAAACTTTGTCACGTAACTGTAGAAAAAGTAAGCGGTTTTGTGGACCTGATCCTTCCTATGATGCATATACTGTGTAAGAGGAACATAAGAATGCTTCTAGTGACTTGGCACTTATCCAGAAGAACGCCAAAATAAAAATAGGTATTCGACAATCCCTAATACGAGCTTGTTGCTCGTCGTACCCGGATTGGCTTGGGCACCCCAGGCTATCAGAGCACTCTGAAACGCACGGGCGTCAACGGAGTGGTCGCCAGTAGTGATCACATCGGGGTTATTCACCTGTTCTATCCTTACATGGCCCACATCTTGCCGCAGTAAAGCTGCAGACAAAGATAAAACAGGTATCGACAATGCGCGCTGCTATGTCAGAGTCTTATCGTGCTATACCACTATTTTACGATATTTATGCACAGTGTGCCCTGGAGTACCTTGCTGTGACCGAAGATAACAGAAGCAGGGAGCAGCCAACGAAAATGGGACCACGGATTCCGTGGTCCCATTTTGCTGTGCATTGTGTGCAGAGCAGGTCTGCTCTATCGCCGTGGACTAGGCGTCGGCACCGGAGCTGGTATCGGCGGCACAATGGGCTTCCTGGCTGGCGCTCCCGGTGCGGAAGTATTGGACCATGGGTAAAGAGTCCCGCCTGTCAAGGACTTCAGCAGCGCGTTATTCTGCTGGGTCGTACGCTTGATGTCCGCAGCTTGCCGATTCCCTGTTCGTGCAGCCGGAGTCGAGCAGAAATAGCCTACGGCGCATTGAGGCCAACCCCATTCTTTGAGGAATTCTCTATTCTTCCAACCTTCGCCCGGACATAGCGCCCTCCGTTTGTCCTCCTCTTTCCCAGCTGCATCTTGACAGGCTTGCTTACCGATATCCCCTGAGATTCCGGACAAAAAGCCACGCCCATACTGGTCGGCCAAGCCCCGGACGAGGCTAAGGAAGCTGGTATCTTCCCATAGCAACCCACCAGGAACGTCATAAACGCGAACTGCGATAGTAGCACCAAATTTCCGAGCTACGTCGTTAGGGCCAGCCTCGATGAACTGCGGCAGCCCCAGCCCTGATGGATTCTGGTATATACCTTCTGCTGCCGTTGGGGGATCCTCAGGGTATAGGGGTACCAATCTATCGCCATCCTCCGGCAAGATGAAGATAACACTTGAAGAGTCATTATCGACTAACGTGCCCTTGAACCCATACAGGTCTATATTCGAGATGGGGTTATCGTTCACGTACATCAGCCTGTGCAACGACATCGGATCCGTGATCTCCCCGCGATACTCATCCCGCGTCAGCCACGTACCCGTGCTCGAATCGTAGTCTCGCGCTCCAAAGTAGTTCAGCTCCGTCTCCTTGTCCCACGGCTTGCCGCTCCAGGTCAGGTTGTTGTGCGGGTCGGTGCGGTTGCTGGAGTTGTCAGGGCCGTTGTTGTCTATCAGCCGACCGTAAGGCGCATACATGTACTCCTGCACTGCCTTCCCCGCGTGGTTAGTCCAGGCGCTCACGTCCCCCAACCCATCGTAGTGGTGGAAGTATTGCAGGCCAGTGCCATTACCCTGGATCTCGTGGCGGCTCAGCACCTGGCTTGGGTCGCGGTAGTAGTTGGTGGTACGCGGCTCGCCAGGGCTTACATACTGAGTGAGCATGTCGTACCCCAGGCCGTCGTACAGGAAGTCGGCGATCTTACGCACGCCGTTATCTATCACACCCCGCTCCAGCCGCCTGCCAAGTCCATCGTACGTATAGTCCAGGGTAGAGTCGTACTTGAGGCGCCCGCGCTGCACGTCGTATGTGACCGCTCCTTTCAGGCGGTTCTCGAAGTCGTAGGCGTAGTTGATTGCCCGCGTCGGGCTGAGCATTGAGGTTCTGTTACCGTTGAGATCGTACGTATACTGGGTAGCGCCTGCCGTCAGCATCTGATTGGCATTATCGTATGAGTAGAGGGTAGTCACAGGCGCGGGTAGAGGAGGCGTGTTGGGCCTGTCGCTGATGTTTGTTCTCATCGAGAGGCGGTTGCCCACCGCATCGTAGGTGAAGTCGCTCGTCAGCACCTGGGCTGGGTTGTAGTTGGGTGTGAAGACAGAGCCGGTCAACCTGTACAACGCATCATAGGCATAGCTCTTGTCCCAGGTGACAACTTGTCCTCTCGCGACCTTCTCCACCGTCCGAGTGCGGTTGCCCACTCTGTCCATTGTGTAGTCAAAACTGCTGACCACGTTGGAACTGGTATCAGGCTTGCCGTTGAACAACCTTGTCAGCCTGTCATCCCTGTCATAGGAGTAGTCTGTCCACGTCCCGTTCGGGTTTTGCATATGAGTTGGCAGCCCCACCGGGTCCAGTGTATAGCTGGTAGCGCCCGCAAGCGGCATCAAGGTGGAGATGAGCCAGTCGTTCGCGTCGTAGCTGTAGCTTACCGCCCTCCCGTCCGGGTATGTCACCCTGGTTCTGTTGCCGACAGCATCGTACTGGTAGCCAAGCACCCTGCCGGCCATGATACCACTCGTACGCCTGCTCTCCGTCAGCCGATTGAGTGCGTCATACGTATATGTTGCTGCCCCGGAGACATCGGCCAGACTCGTCATGTTGCCATTGCCGTCGTAAGTGTAATCTACTCCAGGGCCGGTAGAATAGGCTGTGCGGGTGAGCCTGTTGCGGGCGTCGTAGGTGTAGCTGGTGGTTATCCCGTTGGCGTCCACGCGGGCGGTCCTGTTGCCCACGCCATCATAGGTGTAGTTCCAGGCATGCGTCAGCGGGTCGGTCTCTCGTGTCACCCGGCTCAACAGGTCTACCACATAATCTGTTTGATGGTTGTTGGCGTCCACATACGCCGTCATGTCACCCAATGGATCGTATTCGTACCTGGTCTGCCCGTTCAGCGCGTCGATCACTTTTGTCAGACGCCCAAGAGCGTCATACTCATAACGAGTGGCGTGGTTCTCCGCGTCGATCATCCTCTCAATACGCTGTATCTCGTCGTATTCGTAGCTGGTCACGAAGCCAAGCGGTGTAGTCTTGGTGGACAACAGGTCGAGCTCGTCATATGTGAAGTTGGTGGTGTTGTTCTTAGCGTTCGTAATGCTGAGCAGGTTGCTGTTCTCGTCATAGGTGTTCGTCGTCACCTGCCCAAGAGGCAGCATCGAACTCAAGAGATTTCCCACCTGGTCATAGGTGTATGCGCGAGTGTGGTTATTGGCGTCGGTAACCGTCAAACGGTTGTCCTCGGCATCATATGTATACGAGGTAACGCCGTTCAGCGCGTCCAAGGCCTGTATGACGTTATCGTTCTCGTCATACTGGAACCCTGTGGCGTTGCCACGCGCATCTGTCTGCGTCACTACATTCCCGACGCCGTCGTATGTGAACTGCACTAGCGTGCCCAGCGGGTCGACATGGTCAAGGAGCCTGTTCATTGCGTCATAGTGCGATATAGTGGTGATGTTGCGCGCATTCGTCACCGAGGTTCGGTTGCCCACCGCATCATAGGCGGAGGTGGTATGTCCATTCAGAGCGTCGATTACTTCGATGAGCCTGCCCAGCGCATCATACTCGAAGTGCGTCACGCCTCCTCTCGCATCATACAGGAGTGTCCTCCTCCCGACCGGGTCATATTCATATTGCGTGATGCCGCCAAGCGCGTCTGTTACCCTCACGAGCCGGTGTAGCGCATCGTACTCAAAGTCTGTGGCGTTGTTGAGCGTATCGCTCTGCTGCACCACAAGGTAGTCAGGATTGTATACGAATTGCGTATCATTCCCTTTCGCGTCTACTACCCGCGTCTGGTTGTATACCGCATCGTACTCGTAGGACGTGGTGTACCCTCGGCCATTCGTTTCGCTAGTGCGATTGTACATCAGGTCGTAGGTGTAAGTGGTGATGCTGTTGCGCGGGTCAACCAACTGTATCAGGCTGTCGTTGACGTTGTAGGTGTAATGTGTAGTGAACCCTCGTCTATCTGTGAAGCTCAACAAGTTACCGACGGCATCGTAGACGAACTGGGTGGTGTGATTCTTGGGGTCTGTGATGGTAATCACCCTGTCGTTGGCGTCGTAAGCCGACTGTGTGATATGGCCGTTATCGTCCATCATTGTGAGGCGGCGTCCAACGCTATCGTAGGTGTAACTCGTCGTGTTGTTCAAGGCATCTAGCACGGTCGCGAGGTTCCCCTGGCTGTCGTAGGTGAGTTGCGTCAGGTGCATGTTAGCATCGCGCAGAGTCACCATCTGGCCGTTCACGTCGTAGGTCATGACCGTATCGCCACCCTCCGCATCATGGATGCGTTCCAGGTTGTCGCGGGCGTCGTAGAAGTAGGTCGTCTCCTCGCTGTTGGTGTTGCGCTCCAGCGTCAGGTTGTTGTGCGCATCGTACTGCCACACCGATACCTGGCTCAGCGCATCCGTCTGCTGGGTCATATTGCCGTGCGTGTCGTACTGCATAAAGGTCTCGTGATTGCCACGGTCCTTCACATAGGTACGGTTGTTATCATTATCGTAGTCGTAGATCATGCTTTGGCCGAGTGCGTCGGTCTCGCGGATCAGCCGGTAATCACTATCGAACTCATGTACCGTTTGATTGCCCTCGTTGTCGGTGATAGTCGTTATGGTAGGGCTAATCTGGTAGGCGAAGGTCGTGCTGCTACCGGCTGCATCAAGTTGCTCAATTACGCGCCCCTCGGTGTCGTACGTATTTGTCACGAAGATATGGTTATTGGGATCCGTTACCGACTCCAGTAGGTCGTCGCCGTTGTATCCGTACTCGATCATACCACCCATCGCGTCGTGGAACGCCATGAGCCTGTTGTCGGAGTAGTCGTACGTGTAGGTGCGCCCGATCGGGTCCGTTATCTCGGTAATAAAACCATCGGTGTTCATATCCACCCTGAACACCCGGCCTACAGTATCAGTCAGGTTGTACCCGCTGGGGTCATATGCAAAGTTGATCTGGCTACCATTCGGCTCGCTGATCCGCGCCAGCGTCCCGTCCATATTGAACCGGTACACCGTCTGATCCACATCGGTCAGCACGCGTTGGCCGCCGTCGTTGGTCAACTCGGCGAAGAAGCCGTCGGGGGTGGTGTATCCGCCCCCGTCCGGCAAGTACAGGCCGGCCCGCCCGTCCCCGAATGTTACGATGATCGAGCCATCGCCCCGATCGATCGCACTCATATCGTAGGTGTAGTGCCATCCCAACCCGAAGGAACCGACCCGCGTGTCCAGTGAGTTATATACGCGTGTGAAGTTTACATCTAACTGGCGTCCTGGCACTCGCAGGTCCTGGTGCTGTGTATAGAAGCTGCCGAAAGCAGTGGAAACCGGGTCCCCGCGATAGCCCATCCACCAGCGCCAGCCCAGGTTTGCCCACCGGGCATCGTAGGGTGCAAGGTCTTGCGGCGGTCCCCAGCCCACTCCTGGCGGAAGCCATATCATCGCATCATAGCCGATTCTAACCTCACCAAGTATGACTTCCGGGACAAGGTCGTCGAGCGCGACTTGCCCGTGATCTCCGGCGTTATAGGGGTACGCGCCAAGTTCCACCCACCGTCCCCGGTTGGCTGCCTGGTTGACCACATAGGTGTTTGTGCCGCTGGCATGGCTGATCCTATAGGTTGCCTCAATTGTCTGGGCAAAGTACAGAGGGATATGCGCAACCACGGTGTAGATGCCGGTTACGGTAAGAGGAGGGGTACGCCAAGTGCCCACATTTATTGGACCAGGTAGGTCCGAATTGAATGTATACCACATGTCGTTATCATAATAAGTGGGGTCGAATCGCTCCCACCAACATGGATTCCGTGGAGGCGGCAGACATCCATTCCGCGTGAAGGTGCTACCTGGTGTGCCCCCATCGCCATCGTCAACAACGATGGCGTCGGCAGGCGGGGTGGCAACCACACCTGCCATCTGGTTGCCTTTGTTTTTGTTCTTGCTGCTGGCACTCGCCACGTTTGCGCTCACGCGCGCCGCGATGCCAGGATTTGTCTTGCTCAGCCGGGCCGAAGTCGGCGCGCTGTTAAGAGCTGATGCATGTGCGGTTGGTCGCTCCGCTTGGGGAGCCCCTATAGTCCCGCCTCCATACGGGGGTAGGATCAGTAAGAGGATCACCAGAAGCTTTACGAAAGCGTGCTGAGACAGTACCTTGAAAATAGATGATGCGTACACTGTTACCGGCTCCTTTCTATTCCACTAAGTTCTACAAGTCAGCGTATTCAGCTCATTCTTCGGTCTGCCCATATGCCCAGGTAGGGAAATGCTCCAGGCACTCGTTTACCGTGTCCAAAACCATATGTTTTAGCCTGGGGGTCATGGCATAGCGGGTAAGCTGCTCCAGGGCACTATCGCTGCATTCCAGGTCGGCGAGAGCATATCGGAAGTAGTAGAGCGCTTTCTCAGGAACGTCGTAATGGTCGCGCAGCGCATCGGCGAGCCTATCGGCTTCCCGGATGAGAGTGGCCTTCTCGGCGTATACCCTGGCTACCTCACGTAAGGATGTCGCCAGCGATGGCAGCTCTCCGCGCAACGCGTCCAGGCGTGGCAGAGATCGCTGATACTCTCCTTCCAACTTCGCATGCGCTACCCCCAGCGCGTAGCATATCAGGGCTACTAAAGATGCATGGTCGCACCCTGGCTTGAAGTCCCCCGATTCTTCGGCCAGGGTGCGACACCAAAACCGCCTGAGTTCGTCCGCTTCCAGGGGCGTAATCCTGATCGTGTCGGGTATTCTCACTTGCAGCGTGGAGCGCACATCTGCGTAGAGGCCTGTCCCCAGAGCGCGAACGCTCGCAAGTGGCAGTTTGCCTGAGACCAGGCCCTCGATCAATAGCAGGCGCCCCTTGTAGCTGTTGAGCAGGTGGACCAAGGCTACAGCCAGTTCGTTGGATTTTGCAGTAAAGGGCCTTGTTGTGATATATGTTTCGTATCTTTCTTTGACAGCGGACGCCATTATGCCGATCCTTTCATATGCGTGGTTGTATTTACATTGACCAGTGCTGGCAGAATGTAGATAATAACTCTGGTCGCTGTGATGAACTCGGTTTCCAGGGGAGCCATTCTTATAACGTCACCGTCTCCAGGTTTTGGGCCTATACTCGCACCGCAATTCGCGAGGTTACTAAAGGCGCTTCCTTTATCATCGGCATCGACTTGCGTGCGCGAGGTTTCGGCAGGTAGCGGGCCGATGTAAACGGAACAGCACAGATGAAGCTGGCGTAGCTTAATGTACCAGAGACAGGCATGTCCGTGACTGTGTATAGTACGGGTTTCATGACCTGTAGATAACTACAGGTCATGAGTAAATCAGGCAAGGAAACGGGGTAAACGTTGAATATGGATACAAGGGACACTAAGCTGTTAAGACTCAGGGCGCTCTCTGTGCGTGAGCGTGAGGTGCTCCGCGCCCTATGTGCGGGAAGGTCAAATGCGGAAGTAGCCACGCATCTGTCCATTTCGGAGCGCACGGTCCAGTTTCATTTGGGCAATATCTACAGCAAGTTAGGTCTGGCAGAGTTAGAGAAAGCCGTCAAACAACGCGAACTCGGTACCTATTGCCCACTTCTGGATTCGTTAGATTACCTGGCCCCGGATTCTTCTGCCCCTGCGGAAAGCGAAAGCTTCCAACTGGACGACACGCCCTCCTTGCCGGTTGATCTACGTACACAGCCTGTCTCAATGGACCTACCGGTAGAGCCGCTAACAGCAGAGGCGGGAACCGTGCCATTCCCCGCCGGGGCTGGCGTGTTGCCAGAGGCTGCAACCAGACGAATCTGGAGACCATCGAACCTCCGAGGTGTGGTCATAGTAGCTTTGAGCCTGCTGGCTGTCCTCGCTTCACTATGGTCTGGCATGCTGCTTCGCACTGACAGCGGCGAGCTGGATGTTGTGACCCCCAGTCCGACGGTGGCGGCCAGCGCATCGGAAACTGTACCGGTTATAGCTCTGGCCTCTACTGCATCACCGACGTCGAAAGCAGTATCGGTATGCGGCGAAGCCGGCAGGGTTACGGCTCCTGCCACCGACCGTTTCGTGAGACACCAGGGAGTCAGTTCGTTCACCGTGGAGAATACTCAAGGGGCGGTCTGGAACAACAAGGTACGCTCGCTTACCGTAGATCGACTGGGGCTGTGGATAGGATATTTCGCCACCGACCAAAATGAGAGCAACGGTGTAGGCCATTACGACAAGAAGACATGGGCAAATTGCAACCAACCGCTCGGGGTGGAGCTTTTGGCAGGTACGAACATCAACGCTATCAAGGTCGATAAGCAGGGCCAAGTCTGGACTGCCAACGAAAAAGGTGGCGTTTCTATGTTTGATGGTAGTAAGTGGCATACATACACAACGGATGATGGTCTCCCCACCAACGAGACGTTCGGGCTTACCATAGATGAGGCCGATAACGCCTGGGTAGCGACGTGGGAAGGCGTGGCAAAGTACGATGCTAAAAGCAAGAGATGGTCTGTACCATACACGGTGGAAGACGGCACTATCTTCAACAACCACATTGGTGCTATTGCATTTGGCACTGGCGGCGACATCTGGGTAGGTCATCTGATGCAACACGGGGTCAGTCATTATCGGGCGAGCGAGGGCAAATGGCTGCACTATACGACCGAAACAGGTGAGTTGGTTGGCAACGACGTGTTCAGTATCGCCGTGCGTCCGCCCGATAGTGCTACTGGGAGCCAGGAGTCGATCTGGATAGGAACCGACAACGGCGTTACTCGCTTTGAGGGGGGCACGTGGACCTCGTACCGGATGGAAGATGGGTTGCCAGGCAATATGGTTGAGGCCGTAGCGATAGACCCGTTCAACCGTATATGGGTTGCCACTACCGGTGGAGTCGCCTACCTACGCAACGGTGAGTGGACAATGTATACGACAACCCCAAGCCATAGTATTGGGTTTGGGCCGGATTGTACGGGCTGCCCTTTTGATGGAGATCACGTATGGGTAGGTACCGATACATCTGGTCTTACACATTCGCGGATTCCTTTGACCACCACCGACGTGATAGACGTTATAAGCGTAGAGTATCCGAAGATCGTGGCGCCGAGTCAGAAGTTCAGGGTGGAAATAACGCTCTCCCCACGGGCTCCCTATCAGCTTCGCGAAGACAGAGGCGATTTCGTGGCGAACACAGATGAAAGTGACGCTAACCTTTTTGGAGCGTGGCGTCAAATGCCGGTGAAGGGGATCGTTGAGCCTGGGCAACGCTTCACCTTTACAGATTACGACAAACCGTTTGTTGCGCCACAACTGGCTGAAGGGGAACAAGAGCGTACATTCACCAGCACATGGCGTGTATGGATGTTCACTCGCTACGTTGGCCCGCCAATACCGATAACCTTTACCGTTCGGAAGCCCTCCAGCACGCCAGTTGTACCCCAGGTAGCATCGCCTAGCGTCTCGGCAGTATCCGAGCCGTAGATGCTTTGGGATTTTCCTCTCTTGGGCAGATGGCGTTCATTCTTTTGCTTACGTCTTCTAAATATGCCAGCCTGTTAGAAAAGGTAGCCTGAAGCGGAAGCAACTAGTTGCTTCTTGTCTCCGTTCGATACTACCGAATGGAACCTAACTCGCAAATTGCTAGGACGTAGAAATAGGAAACTAAGGGCGGACTCAGCATGCCTACTCCAGAAGGCACCACGTGGTTTTATCTGTTGGCACTTCAACGCGTCGTGATTCAATCGCTCCGCCTACGCTCCTAGGTGAAGGGCACGCCGCGCGGCCCAGAGTACATGGAATTCATCGCCAGCATTGGACTCGCGTGCTCCAGTCAGAATGCTCGCGCCCAACATGGCTCCCAGGATTGGCCCGAGCCAGTAGACCCAATGGCCGTGCCATTGTCCCGATACGAGGGCCGGGCCAAACGAGCGCGCGGGGTTCATCGAAGCCCCCGTGATGGGTCCTGCCCAGAGCGCATCGAGAGCAACGGTTGCGCCTATAGCTATGCCTGCCAGCTCACCTGCGGCGCGTGTGTCGATTGCCACCGACGTGATCACGTACATCAGGAGCGCGGTAAGGAGGATCTCAACCCCCACAGCTTGCCAGGCCGAGCCTGACGGGATGGTTGCTCCGAGATTAGCCACCGGCCCAAATATGAACTGTAAGGTAAGCGCGCCTGTCACAGCGCCCGCGATCTGACCCCCGATGTAAAAGGGGACATCGCGCAAAGGGAAGTGGCGGATCAGCGCAAAGGCCAGGGTGACCGCGGGGTTGAAGTGCGCGCCTGATAGATGCCCCGTTGACGCGATCATTACCATGATGACCAGCCCGAACACTACGACCACACCGACATGTCCCAGCGCGCCCGTTAGCGAGTCCACTACAATCGCGCCACAACCCGCCGTCACCAGTGCGTAAGCGCCTGCGAACTCAGCGCCCGCTCGCCGCCAGAGGTGGGGGTTCACTCCTCTTCGTCGTCTGTGTGGCGGTTGTGGGCCTTCGCCCGCCGGTCGTGTTCCATAATTTCGAGGAGGTACTGCACGCGCGTTCTCAGCTCATGACCTGTCTTGAGAAAAGCCTGGAGGCGCTCGTCCGGGTCTTCCACAGCAGCGGGGTCGGGGAAGCTCCAGTGTATTTGCACGGGGTCGCCGGGAAAGATCGGGCAGGACTCGCGGGCGCGGTCGCAAACCGTGATGACGTAGTCGAACTTCCGGCCCTGGAACTCGTTGAGGTGCTTGGAGCTTTGTCCGCCGATATCTATACCGAGGGTAGCTGCGGCGCGGATCGCGTCGGGGTGTACCCTCGAAGGCTCGGTGCCCGCGCTGAACACTTCCACCGCATCTCCGCCTATGGTCCGCAATATGCCCTCAGCCAGTTGGGATCGCGCGCTGTTGTGGGTGCACAGGAAGAGTACCTTGAGCGGCTTTTCGTCTTTTCTTGCCTCCTGCTCGTGCGATGCCTTGGCTGCCCCGTTGAGGCTTGCGGGTAGATTAAGCTCCCGCCCTGCCGAGAAGAACATCTCGTTCAGACGCAGATGGTTGAGGCTATAGTACACATCTCTGCCGTCGGCCCCGCTACGTCGCTCCCGTACAAGGCGCTCGTCGCGTAGCTTCTTCAGATGATACGAGACGAGGTTGAGTGGAAGGCTCGCCAATCGCGCCAACTCGTGCACGCGATAATCACTACGGGTAAGGGCTGATACTACGGCCCACCTCACGTCGTTGGCAAGCAGTTTCAGCAAGGCAGGCGGCTCGTCCAGGGTTATCGCTACGGGCATGATATTGCTCCAGGCTAAATTGATACAATCTAGCTTGAAGTATATTATGCCGTAAGGTTCCTGTCAAGTAGCCGTTCCACTATCACCACGTCGCGCCAGGCTCCGTCCAGCTTGCCGTGCTTCTCGTAGATACCGACTACACGGAAGCCCAGGGCAAGGGCGAGGCCCAGGCTGGGCCTATTCTCCGGGAAGATACGCGACACCAATTTCCAAAACCCTGCCTGCTCGGCGGCTTCGATCAGGGCTTGCAGAGCCACGCGCCCGGCCCCCCGGCCTCTATGCTCGCGCGCCACGTAGACAGAGAACTCCGCGATGCCCGCGTAGCAGTCGCGCGGGCGGTACGTGGAGGTAGAGGCGAACGCAATCACCACCCCGCCGTCCTCGACCACCACGACCGGGTGGATGCCGTCGAACCAGCCCAGGATGTCGTCAGGGTTGCGCGGGCGCGTCTCGAAGGTGGCGATGCGGTCCTCGATGCCCTGGTTGTAGATGCGGGCGATGGCGGTGGCATCGTCGGTAGTGGCCGGTCTTGTTTGCATATTGAGTATGGTGTGCGGCTGTGTCTTTGGCTGCTTGGGCGAGACACGCCTTGCCTCTACAGGTGTTTGGTCATTACGAGCGCGGTGTCGGCGCAGGCAAAGGTGAATTCGATCGATTGCTGCACGCCCACAGGCACCTCGGCCCTGGTAATCGGGTGGAAGCCGAAGCGCGGGAAGAACCCGCCGGCTGTTTCGGTCAATAGGTACACGTCGGTGACGCCAAGCGTGCGGGCGTGGTCGAGCGCTGCCTGCGTCAGGCGCTGGCCCAGGCCGTGCCCCCGCAAATGCTCCTCCACGGCCACCGACCGCAGGAGGGCGGTATGGCCGTATAGCTCAAGCGCAGCGCTGCCGACTACCTGGCCTGCCTCATGGGCCACCATCGCGGTCTCTATATGGTCGGCCAGGCCCTCTGTTGGCAGTCCGTTCTTCTCCAGCAAAGCCAGGATGTTGGAAAGGTCGCTCGGCCCGGCAGATTCGATTGTTATGAGTTCAGTTGCCACTCTAATTACCTGATCTTTCAATAATAGTAGCATAGTGCGCAGCAATATATGTAAATGTTTATAACAGGTTGCAGGGACCAGGCATGCCTGATCCCTGCAACCTGTTGGCCGGTATTAGCAGCAGCCGGTTGGGCAGCAAACGTCGCACTCTTCCGGGCATGGACAGTTATCAGTGTTAGCCATCGTTCTCACCTCCTTTGCTTTCGATTTCGTCGGGTATTGTGCTCCCTACTGGAGCGGCTTGACGGCTCGCACGAACGCGCTGACGAAGAGGCCATCGGCCTTCTCAAGCTCAGCACTCTTCAGTGAGACGGCGGAGGTATCGCAGCAGGAGTCGCCGTCGCCGCAGTCGCACCCGCTCAGGAGGTCGGAGGCCGCATATCTGCGGGTGACCTCGATGCCGGCGTCGGTGAAGCCCACGTCGCCAAGCAAGCGGGTGTATTCATCTTCGTGGAGCGCACCCGCAATGCAGCCGGTCCACATCTCCAGGCTCTTGATGATCGTTTCCGGGGCGCTGCCTTGCACCACTACGTCAGACACCGCGAATCGCCCGCCCGGCTTGAGCACGCGGAACGCCTCCTGGAGGACGGGACGCTTGTCGGCGGCCAGGTTGATCACGCAGTTGGAGATGACCACGTCCACCGAGTTGTCGGGCAGAGGTATGCTTTCCATGTAGCCTTTGAGGAACTCTACGTTCTCTACGCCCGCCTCCCGGCGGTTCTTTTCGGCCAGGGCCAGCATCTCGTCGGTCATGTCGAGGCCATAAGCAAAGCCGTTGGGGCCGACGCGCCGCGCCGACAGAAGCACGTCGATGCCGCCACCGGAGCCGAGGTCGAGCACCGTCTCGCCGGGGTTGAGGCGCGCCAGGGCTGTAGGGTTGCCGCACCCCAGCGACGCCAGCACCGCCTCGATAGGTAGCTGCTTTGCTTCTTCACTCGTATAGAGGTCTGAGGTGATGGCGCTGCCGTTCGCGCTCGGAGAGCAGCACCCGTCGTTCGGGCCGCAACACCCACCCCCGCCGCTTGTCACGCGCTGGGCCGCCTGGGCATATTGCGCTCTGACCTTCTCGCGTATCTCTTCCTTGTCCATCCACTGTACAT
>JBAURA010000285.1:0-2087 GCA_049580985.1 Chloroflexia bacterium | reverse complement strand
ACCCTGCCGTGCGTGCGTTCCTCTTTCCAGAGCCGCCCGCGACAGTCGCCGCCGCGAACGAGCTTGTGAGCATGGTGCCGCCTGAGGCGAAAGTGGCCGTAAGCTCCAAGCTGGCTCCACACCTCCTGCCACGTCGCTACATTTACAACTTCCCGCCCGCTCCTTATTCGCCGTATAACTTCGATAGGAATAGACGCCCCGATTATGTAGACCTCGACTATATACTTGTAGACCCCGACGCGGCGGCCCTCCCGTTCGAAGCGAATAAGCTGGATGGCAGGACCGGCCTGGAAGTCCTGGAAAGCCTCCCAGAATGGGAGCTGATTGCAGAGAAAGAGGAATTGCGGTTGTATAGGAGGGAGTGAGGGTTGTCGGTAGACGAAGGACGAAAGACGAAGGACGAAGGACGGTGGGCATGGGTGTGTCAGAGTCTGGATTCAAAGCAGAGATAGCAGAGATAGCAGAGGAAAGCAGAGTTTTCTTGTTTGTTTCGTGGGTTTTTAGGAAGCTGTCATCGTCCACCGTCCACCGTCCACCGTCCACCGTCCATCGGCTTTCTTTTTTTGTTTTTGTCGGGTGATTCCCCTCTATATGCTTAATGACTTTAATGGTCTAAACTGGACTCTTTTTACTTTAACTATTGGGTACTCTTTTTGAGCAATTTTTCGTTATGGCCTACCGACAACTGACAACCGATAACTGACAACCGGTCACCGTCTAACTCTGCACGTGATATAATTGCCGTATGCCCGCATCAGACTACAATCCTATTGTGCCTATCGGCGTGGTCGCGGAGGAAGCCAGCGACACGCTTTCGATAGAGTGGAGCGACGACAGGACCACCCGCTACCCTATCGAGTGGCTGCGCTGGCAGTGCCCGTGCGCCCTCTGCCGGGGCGAGATGGGGATACCTGGCCGATTGTCGCATGTCAAGGCGCTCACGCCCGAAGAGACGCGCCTGGAGGACGTGCAGCCGATAGGGCGCTACGGCATCATGCTCTACTGGGCCGACGGCCACCACGACGGCATATTCACCTACGATTGGCTCCGCGAAAACTCGCACGACGGAGTAGCGGGCGCATCACAGGCGCGCCCCGGCGACCGGTAACCCGATCCCTTGAAGGCACCAACCCTCGCACAACATGTCGAGCCGCCAGCCGACCCTGGGCTAGAGGCGACGCTGGCACGCGCCATCGAGCCGTGGCTGGCCCACATGACGTGGCGCAAGGACTTCGATGGCTGGCGGGAGCGGCGTATCTGGCAGGAGAGGCACCAGGACGCCAACCTGAAGGATGTTGCCCAGGCGCTGGATGAGAAGCCAGCAGGTAAGTCGCTGCTCGACCTGGGCGCGGGCATGGGCGGCCTGTCGGTGGCCTTGCTGCTGGCCTACCGGGATAGGGGCCTTAAGCTCCAGGCTATAGACTACAACCCGGACTACTGCAAGATCGCGAGCTTACGGGCGGCTCGTTATGGCCTGGCGCTGCCTATCGCCGTCGGCGCGGGCGAGCACCTGCCGTATCCTAGTGCATCATTCGATCTGATCACGTGCCTGGACGTGTTGGAGCACGTAGACGATGCCGAGGCCGTCATGCTGGAAATGCGGAGGGTGCTGAGGCCGGGTGGGGCCGTGCTTACTACGGTACCCAACCGCCGGGCCTTCCGCGACCCGCATTATCACCTGCCGCTGATCAACTGGCTGCCCCGTCAGGTGGCAGAAGCGATCATCAAGCGGGCAGGACGCAGCAAAGGTGGCGGGCCGCTACAGGACAGGCAGGAGCACTCTGAGCTGAACACCTATACGTGGGGGGAGTTCAGCCGCCTGGCATGGAGCATGGGTTTTGGGCTGCGCGACCAGGTGCTGTGGCGCATACAGGAAGGGGAGGTGCGGCAGCTAAAGGGAGTACGGCGCGCGGTTCTCTCTATCGTCCAGAAGATCGGCCTCTTTACGCCGCTTTACCGCCTGTATCGCTATGGCTGGCAGGGGACGTACCAGATTATGCTCAGGAAGCCGATTCCTCGGTGAGACGGTTGTCAGTTGTCAGTTGTCGGTTGTCAGTGGACGATAGACGATAGACGATAATTTGCAA
>JBAURA010000284.1:0-2371 GCA_049580985.1 Chloroflexia bacterium | reverse complement strand
GTCGGGGCCACCGCCGTCGGAGGTGGGCGCGGGGGCGCTGGCGGGCGCGCACAGCCTCTATCACGACGTGGGCGCGACACGCCCGCGAGGCGGGTCGGGCATGCTGTCCAACGCCCTGGCCTCTTGCCTGGCATCCCACGGAGGCTTGGTGCGCTGCGATGCCCCCGTGGAGCGCATCCTGACCACCAACGGCAAGATAAGCGGCCTGGAGCTTACAGACGGCGAACGCATCGCCGCGGATCTAGTAGTGTCCGGCGCGCACGTCCACACCACATTCCTGCAACTGGTGGGACGCGAGAACCTCCCCACCGACCTGCGGGCCAGGCTGGAGTCGTTGCGCCTGGGCAACGGCATCGGTATGACGGTGCGATGCGCGGTGGACGAACTGCCGGAGTACACGACGGTGGATGATAGTCAAGAGATCGCACAAGGAAGCGAACAGCCATCCACCGTCCACCGTCCACCGTCCACCGTCCATTCCGCCATGCAGCTAATCTGCCCCAGCGTGGAGTACCTGCAACGGGCGTATGACGACGCGCAGAGGGGTCATCCGGCGGAGAGGCCCGCACTGGTGGCTATGACCCCCTCGGCGGTTGACCCTACAATCGTACCCCCCGGCAAGCACTCGCTCTACATCTGGGCGCAGTACCACCCCTATACGCTGGCGAACGGCGAGAGTTGGGACAGTATCAGGGAGAGGGAGGCCAACCGGCTGATCGAGACCCTGGCCGAGTACGCGCCCAACGTCGCAGGCAGCGTCACCCAACGGTACATCCAGACGCCGCTCGACCTGGAGCGCAACGTGGGCCTGTTGCGCGGGAACATCATGCACATCGATATGTCGCTCGACCAGATGTTCATGTTCCGCCCCCTGCCCGAAATGGCGATGTACAGGACGCATATACCCGGCCTCTACCTGACGGGAGCCAGCACGCATCCCGGCGGCGGCGTGTCGGGCGCATCAGGGCGCAACACCGCCGGCGCCGTCCTGTCTGATCTCGATGAGCACAAACGCAGTTGGCGGGGCTGGGCGCTGGGCGGGTTGGCGCTGGCCTCTGCCGCCGCCTTGCGCGCTCGAAAACGCAAGCGACATCAATAGATCGCCCGGACAATAAATTGTCGGGCTACGCAAACAAAGTCCGCATGGCGGACTACGCCACCCGACATGTATGTAATAATGGACGTGATCTATTGGGAAGACAGTCCGCGAAGGCGGACTTTGTTTGTGTAGCCCCCGATTTTAATCGGCGGGGCGATCTCACCGAAGACACCATTACTTCATTAACCCGTTAATTTCAATAATTGGCGAGCGTCGTTTGAGAATGACTACACTCTGGCAAAATACCCGCACCCTCTTGCGCGCCCCTAACCTGCTTGCTATACTCTGTTATCAGGGCGCCTCTTTACCTCCCTCGCCCGCACTGGATTAGAGGGCTATTGCCTATGATACCTCCCACAGACGGCATCTCTCCCAGCCTGCCGAGACCTATCTCGGAGCCTGTCGATCCCGTTCCATATCCCGTCGTGGCCCACCTCGTCATGCCCGATACGGCGCGCATGGCGTTCGACGGCACTGCGCCCACCGGTCACTTCGTCAGGATCGACGCCGGCCTGTTGGTGGGCGGCGACAGCACGGGCCCCGACCCGAAAGGGCTGCTGCTCCTAGCGCTCGGCACCTGCACGGGCATGGACGCGATCTCGCTCCTGCGAAAGAAGCGCCAGGTCGTCACCGGCTACACGATCAACGTCTACGCGACCGAGGCCCAGGAACACCCCAAAATCTACACATCTATTGTGGTCGAACACCTACTCTCCGGCCATAATGTGGATGGCGCGGCGGTGGCCCGCGCTATAGAACTCTCGATCACCAAGTACTGTCCCATACACGCGCTCCTCTCACGCGTGGTCCCTATAGAGCACGTCTATCGCATCCTGACCTAACAGGAGGCTACCTATGTTGAGGTACGCGCGCAAGAGGCCGGCTCGATCCGCATTGATCATCCTCGCCATGGCGGCCTATGGCCTGCTGGGTGCGGCGCTGCCTGGCCCACGGCCCGACATGAACCAACATAATGGTGGCGGGAGCAAATTACCTATCCTTTTCGAGCCGAACGTGGGCCAGGCCGGTGAGTCTGTGTGCTACCTGGCCCACGCACCGGGTGCCAACCTCTTCTTCGCGCCTTCCGAGGTCGTGCTATCGCTTGACACACGGGATACAGCGACAACCCCGATAGACCGGGGGAGGCGTGGGCCTGGCCTGGCAGCCCCCGACGCTGGGGCAATACGTTCGGAGAGTGTAGTGCGCCTCCGCTTCCTCGACGCTAACCCTGCCCCCGCGATGGAGCACGACGCGCCCGCCCCCGGCAAAGTT
>JBAURA010000283.1:0-11481 GCA_049580985.1 Chloroflexia bacterium | reverse complement strand
CGCCGTTCGGGATCGTCCGGATGAAGTTCGTAACGTCCCAGATGTCGTTGACGGTGAGCATGTCGCCCCAGGCGGGCATCGCCGTGCCGTCCACGCCTCTCAGGATAGCGTCGTAAAGCTCGCCGTCGCTGAAGAAGAGCTGTACGCTGGCGTCGGTGAAGTTGCGCGGCGCGGGGTTGTTGATGAAGTAGGTGGCAGGCCCCTTGCCATCGCCGGTCAGCCCGTGGCAGCCTATGCAGTTAGTCGTGAATACCTGTTTGCCATGTATCAGAGAGCGCACGGTAGCCTCAAGAGGGTTGCGGACGGTGCGCCACGTAGAGGGAAAATAGTCGTGGATGATCTCTTCGTTGCCCTTGGCGCGCTCGTCGAGCAACCGTTGCTTTAGCGCCCGCTGGCGGTCGGCACGGTCGATACCTGCCTGCCCGCCCAGGCTTTGGACATAGGCAATCAACTCGTATACCTCTTGCTTGGGCGTGATGCCGCCGGCGAGGTTCGTTTCGTAGTAGAAGCTAAACTGGGGCATGATCGACTTGGGCGAGGTCCACCTGGGATTGTAGAAGTGGGCAAGATGCCACTCGTCGGTGTGGACTCCCCCCTCCTGCGACAGGTCGGGGCCGGTGCGCTCGGTGCCGAGCATCGGGGTTTGAAGGTAAAAGTAGTCCCCTGCCTGGGCGGTCCTACCCACCGTGCGGAAAGAGCCGACGCCAGTCCAGTCCTGCGGGCGAAGGTACTGGGAATGGCAGTAGAGGCACCCGTTGGAGGCGTAAAGCCTGCGCCCGCGCTCCTCTTGCTCGCTGAGAGGCCGCGCATCAGCCGAGCGAGGGGGATTGAACGTCAGGTAAGGGAGCGTGGTCACTATGAAGATGATCGAGGAAAAGACCACCAGCGCCCCGATGAATATCGTGCGCGGGTCCATCCTGAATACAGCTCCACCTTGTTGGTGCATGTTGTTTCCCTTTGTGATACGTGATACCTGATACGTGACTATTTCTTACTTCTTATTTCGTTCGTCCTTCGTCTTTCGTCCTTCGTCCGTTACGAGAGCGAGTCCGAGGCCCCAGCGGGGCCTTTGGCGGTCATCGGCTCGCCGGCGGTGACGGTCTTGTAGATTTGCCAGGCTTGCAGGATGCCGGAGATAACTATCAGCGCGCCCGCGATGGCCCGGATGACGAGGTAGGGCTTTAGCTCAGGGAGCGTCTTGTAGACTGTGTCGCCGTTGAGCCACATCGCGCCCTGGATGAGACCGCCGACCTGGAGCGAGATCATCATCAAGAGGAAGCCGATGGTGATCAACCAGAACTGCGCCTCGCCCAGGCCGGGGCTATAGATGCGGCGCTTGAGGGTCACGGGGATGATGTAGTAGATCGCGGCCATCGCCCAAAAGGAGAAGGTGCCCAGGAGGGCCAGGTGGGCGTGGCCCACGATCCAGTTGGTGAAGTGGATCAGGCGGTTGAAGCCCTGGATCGCCTGCATCGGCCCCTGCACGCACGTCACGAAGTAGAAGATCGTGCCCACTATCACGAACTTGAGCGGCAGGCTCTCGTAAATCTTCCCCCAGTGCCCCCTCATCGTGAGCCAGATGTTCGTCAGGAAGGTAAAGACCGGGATAAAGAGGCCAAGGGAGCCGACCACCGCCAGGGTCTTGAGCCAGCCCGGCGTCGGGCTTTGGAGGATGTGGTGCTGGCCGACCAGCCCATAGAAGAAGGCGATTGACCAGAACCCTATGAGCGATAGCAGATGACTGTACAAGGGCGAACGCGTTAGCACCGGCACCAGGTAGTAGACGATGGCGACCCCGGAGGTTGTGAACCAATAGCCGAGCACGTTATGCCCGTAGAACCACTGCCAGGTGACGTCATCGATACCGTTCAGGCCACCGGACGGGAAGCCCGCTATGTTTGTTTGCAGGCTCGGTATGCCGGGGTCGCTGTTGGGCAGTAGAGGTTGCCACATGACGTTGCCCACGAAGTAGAGCATCGGCATCCAGACCATCGTGCCCATTATGTACCAGAGGGAAACGTATAGCTTCTTCTCTTTGCGTGAGAATATCGTCTTGTAGATGTTGTAGCCCGTAAGGAGGAGGCCCGTCATCACCATGAGGTCGATGGGCCAAATCAACTCGGCGTACTCCCTCGCCTGGGTAAGCCCCAGCGAGAGGGTGAGGTAGCCGACGATGCCGACCATGTTCCACAGCATCATCACTACGTTGCCCAGGATCTCGCTGTGGAGCTTTACCCCACACAGCTTGGGAACGATATAGAGGAACGCGCCGATCTGCGCCATCGAGAGCCACATGAAGAGCACGCCGTTGGTGTGCATCGGCCTGAGCCGCCCGAAGGTGAGAAAGGGGATGCCCGCCAGGAAGTCGGGACTGATCATCTGAATAGCGGCGATCAGGCCCACGAAATCGGCCATTGTGAGCCAAAATATGGCCGAGTAAAGGAAGTTGCGTGACGCGCTCCCTTCGCTCGTCAAGAACCCCGGACGTGTGGTCTCAAGTTCTCTCGCTAATACGCTCATTCTCCCCCCGAACGTGATACGTGATGCGTGAAACGTGGGCCGCAGTACAAACGCGGTTTGCTACTTTGGTTGTCAGTTGCCGGTTGTCAGTTGTCAGTAGCCTGCTATCTGTCTTGAAGCAACCATCGACAACTGACAACCGTCTACCGGCTATACCGTCGCATGGCCCAGCCTACTACGACTACGGACGCCAGCACTACCCCCGCCAGGGTTATCAGCCCTCCTGTAGGGCTGACCGGTGGCGTCTCGAAAGCAAGCGTGTTCCAGGTCGAGACGGCCTTCATGCCGCGCGTTTCGCCCCGTGCGCCGTTCCAGACCGCGAAAGCGATAGATGTGCTGGTCTCTCGGATAATCGGCGCGGTCACCAGGTCGCCCTGGTAGAGCTTGCGCCAGTAGACGACGTGCCACTGCTTGCCGTCGTGGTAAGATTTGGCCGCCGGGCCCACCCCGTTCGTCTCCACCGCTTTGCAGATGCCGTTGCTCGTGAGGTTGCGAGCGCCGCCTCCCTCCATGCTGGTGACCGTCAGGTTCTCGCCCGCTTCCTTTTCGAGAGCGGCCTTCCACTGCCAGATATTCACCCGGCTGTTGCTCTGGCCCATGCACTGGTAAGGCAGATGTTGCGGGTCGATAGGCAACTGGATAGCAGCCGCATCACTCGGCAGGTTGCCCACGGCATCGTTCTTCGTGTCGTCATCCCACGACACCCGGATAGAGAACGTTATCCCGTCGTCAATCGCCCGCACAAGCACCGAGCGGGTCGCGCCCCCGCCCGGCTGTTGCATCTGTTGCGCGCTGAGGGGGATCTCGGACTCTTCCGCCTGCTCCCAGAGCGGCGATTGCGGGTCGTGCGGTGCCTCCTGTGCGATGTGATGCACCTTGACCGAATTGGCTGCCGACGAGGCCAGCGGCACATTGAACGCGGCCAGCGCGAAGCCAACGGCGAGCACCACCGAGAACATCGCGAGGGCGCGGCCCTTCGCCGTCAGGCGCAAACCTTCATCCGTCCTTTTGACAACCGCACCAAAAGCGGCCATAGAGCTTCGTCCTCCTCCCGACCCCTAACCTCGCCTCCTGATCCCTAATCCCCAATCCCTTAATCCCCTAACCCCTACTTGGTGCTAGTCCGTGCCCTAGACAGGTACTCTACAAGCAGGTCCAATTCTTCCTCGGTCATGGCGACCTTAGGCATGTAGGTCGTATTCATGGGGAACTGCTGTGGCGTGGCGCTAGGCGAGGCGTTAGCCTGCGGAGGTACGCCCTGCACCGGCACCGTCACCGTGGGAGCCACCAGCCACAGGTTTGGCCCGCGCTCGGAGGCAGGCATAGCCTGTGGGTTCTCTATCCACTTGCGGAGCCACTCGGCGGTACGCCGGCTGCCCACATCGGTCAGGTCCGCGCCGATGCGCCCACCGCCCTTGCCCAACGCGTGGCAATTGAGGCAGCCCTTCGCCAGCATTACTTCCTTCACGCGCGCTACACGTGCAGGGTCGGTGAAGCCCGCGTACTGGGGCAACGCCTCGTTAAGGCCGGTGGCCGAGGGGGCATCTTCCAGCGTGCGGTCGAAATCGCCGAACTGGATGAAGGCGATCACGTCCTCGATCTCCTGGTCGTTGAGGGCCTGGCCCTCCTCAATGGACCATGCAGGCATCTCGATACCGGGTTGGTTGGACTTCCTGCCGCGCTCTATAGTCTTCTTCATCAAGTCGTGCGCGCCATCGTCATAAGCTGCATTGGAGTCGCCGTTTGGTAGTAGGGGCCGCCACGTGGAGCGGTTCAACGCCGGACCTATGCATCCTTCGCCCTTTGGACCGTGGCACTGGATGCAGTATTGGGCGTATATCACCTGCCCTTTGATAATCATGCGCTCGCGGTCCGCCGCCAGGAGGCTGGGAGTGCGTTGCGTATCTACGATCCCATAAATGACCAGCGTCAGCAGCAGCACGATGGACAGAGTTACACCCAGCACTACTTTGTCACGCATAGCTTCTCCCTCTCCTGCTCATATTGCCGATGGACGACAGGTGCTTTAGACCTTGGTGGCTTGTGAAGGCTCAAACCTGGTGCGGGTCGTGATTTTGCCCGTGTTTACCACGATCTTGCCGCCGGAGACCTCAATCTCCATCAAGTCGAGAGGCGCGGGGGCCGGTCCGGCCACGTTCTGCCCGTTTCTGAGGTAGATAGAGCCGTGGCAGGGGCAATGAAACACGCCGACCTCGCCCTGGAACTCCTCGTCGGCTTTCCAGGGCACAGTGCAGCCCAGGTGCTTGCACTTCCAATATAGCGCCATCAACCCCTCAGGAATGCGCACGACATAGAACTTACCCTCGCGCACCCGAAGAGGCTCGCCATTGACGGCAATCTCGTCCAGGGTCACGGGTACGGTCACCTTGCCGCCGAAAGTGCCTACCTTTTTAGGCGTGAAGTACATGATGAAAGCCTGGCCGAACCCTCCAAGCATCAGGAGGAGCGAGCCGAACAGGCCCCACTTCAGCACGTCGCGCCGGGTCTTAGGCGCTGTGCGCCCGCCTGCCGTGTCCTCAGGCCGGTTGGGCGCTTCGATCCCGGTCCTGGGGGTCAAAGTTTCTCGTCTGGTATTATCTGCTGCTCTCTGCATTGTACTCTCCTGCTGTTCGGACGATGGACGAAGGGCGGTAGACGACCGAAGCGTAAATCCGCAAGCCAAAATCCGAAATCTAAAATCAGATCAGCCTTCCAGGTTGGGCGGAAGATCCCAGGGAGGATAGAGGTCCATATTCGTGCCGCGCATGGCGGTACCGACGAACGTAAGCACGAGGTAGAGGGTGACAAACCCTGTAAAGAGGCCGATAATGATCTCGGTGAGGTCAATACCCTTGAAGACGATTTTCAACAGGATAACCTGTAGGACCGGGAATACTGCAAAGCAAATTATCGGAATGATCCACCCTACAATCGCCTCCACGAGCACGCCGAGGGAGGTTGCATGGGCGGTGGTCGTGCTTCCTCCAAAGAAGGCGCCCGCCATAAGCTCCGTAAACCCTGATAGGAAGCCCGCGCTCTGCCCTGCGGGCGCTGTGTCGGCCGTCTGCAGCCAGAGGCTGAAATTTGTCTTTAGAGGGAAGTACTTGTCGAGGGCTATGAGCGAGGCGGTCACCACAGTTGTGTAAATGGCCGAAAAGATGGCGATTTTAGGTCCACGGGCGCTATACCACCATACCCCCAGGCCCCTGGTGCCTTTATCAATATAGGGAATGGCCGCTATCAGGGCCAGGGCTATAGTGGGCACAATTACGCCGGCCAGCGCCGGGTTCATATGCAGCAGCAACTCCTGCAAGTTTAGGAAGTACCAGGGTGCCTTCGACGGGTTGGGCGTCTTGTCGGGGTTCGCCATGTCCAGGAACGGGCCGTTGAAGAGCGTCGAGAGCAGAATCATATTGATCGTCATGATCAGCGCGCCCAGGAACTCGATCACGACCAGGTGGGGCCATACCTGTACGGTCCCGACCTCCTGCTCGGCGGGCGTTGAGGGGCGCGTCCGGGCGGGCGGAGTGAGCACTCTCGCACCGGGCGTGGTAGTTACGTTCGGTTCCCTGGTTTGAGGGATGCGGTCGCCGATTGTTGCCATGCGTGCGCCTCCTATTTCTCCTTGCCGGCCGCCCGCTCGCCAGCCGATCTCGTGTCGGCATGTTCTATAACGCGGGAGGTAAAGGTAAGTCCGCGAGAGAAGCCGTCCTTGCGTATGCGCCAGAAGTGCACCGCCAGGAGTACAGAAGTGATCAGAGGTACACCTATGACGTGCAGCGTGTAGAAGCGTATGAGCGCGTTCTGGCCGACCTGGAAATCTCCGATCAGCAGGAATTTGACGAATTCACCAACGGCAGGGGGAGGCGTGGAGCCTACCATATTCACGCCCACCTGCACGGCCCATAGAGAGAGTTGATCCCAGGGCAGCAGGTAGCCTGTGTAGCTCAAAAAGAAGGTGAGAAAGAGCAAGATCACGCCAATCACCCAGTTGAACTGGCGCGGGGCACGGAACGAGCCTGTGTAGAAGACCCTACACATATGGAAGAAGACCGTGATCACCATGGCGTGTGCGCCCCACCTGTGCATGTTGCGCATGAACCACCCAAACGGCTGGTCGTTCTTGATCTGGTTCATCGTCTGCCATGCCTGGTCGGTGGACGGGATGTAGTAGAACATGAGGAGCACGCCGGTGACGGTCAGCAGCAGGAAGAGGAAGAAGGAGATGCCACCCAGGCCGAACGTATAGGTCATCTTGATCGCGTCGGCGCGCGTGCGGATCGGGTGCAGGTGGAGGAACACGCTGTTCATCACGGCCAGGGAACGCCCGCGCACCGAGGTGGGCCAGCCGTTGCGGACGATGGAGCTGGAAACGTCCTCCCACGTGCGCTTGGCAACCCCGCCTACTTTGCCTATTGGCGTTCTTATCCAGCCTGGGAGGCGTCCGTAGAGGTCGGCGGGACTTGGGATGCGACCTCTTTCCCCAGCAGAGCGTGTAGCCATCTAAATCTCCTCCTCTTCCTCGTCCTTCGGAGGGCGGATCGTGCCGATGCGGTCGATCAGCACCAGGATCAGGATGCCTATAATCAATGCGGGGAAGATTACGAAGGGTTCCTGGTTCTCGGTAAGGTTCATCCAGTCCTCCTCGGTTCGTTGTCACCTTCAGAAGCACGAAGCCTGGTGTGCGCAAGGAGATACCTGCGGCAGGCGTCGCAGTCACAGTATTATAGCCCACAACTTTCCCTGTGACTAGGTGTTTTTCACCAATCCTGCACGTATTTTCCGTTAATTTTTCATATAGAATTGTTTATGTATACGCTCTCGATTGAGCATATCTCATACCGGACGCCTTCTGCCCCGTACTATCCGAGCGCGGGCAACTTGGTGGTAAACCTGTGCTGTTTGAGCAGCACACCTCTCCCAGGTGAAGTCCGCACTTCGCCGCAGACCGAGCTCCACCATGCGTTGTGCGCGGTCGGGATCGAGAAGGATGCGCCTAAATGCTTCTACCCACTCGCTAACGTTGTCGGGATCGCAAAGATAAGCCGCTCCCGCCGTTACTTCCTCTATGGATGGCGATTTGCTCGCCACCACCGGCACGCCTGCCGACATGGCTTCCAACGGCGGCAGGCCAAACCCCTCCCACCTGGAAGGGTACGCGAGCGCAACGGCATTCGCCACCAGGCGTGGCAGTTTCTCTCTCGCTACATATCCCATTAGCTTGATCCGCGACCGGATTTCGTCTGGCAGCATACCCACAAGTTCTGCTGGGCTGTAGCCTTTCATGCCCACAGGCTGCTCGCCCGTGATAACCAAGTCCAGGTCGGGAATTTGCAAGGCCAATTGCTCGAAGGCCCGCACGACTACCCGGAGATTCTTTCGCCGGACCCAGGGTCCGAGGCATAACACGTATGGCCTCTCACTGGATCCAGAGGTAGCATTTCTTTGGAGAGTATACGTTTCATCTACTCCTGGGTAAATCACCACGATCTTGTCGGGCTGAATTCGATAAAAGCGCTCGATGTCACTCTTGGTAGCGTGCGAGTCGGCTATGATGGTGTGGGATCGGCGAAGCACAGCGGGCAAGGTAAGTCGCGTTATCCAGAGCCAGGGGAGGTTATAGTCTTTAGGATAGCGTCTAAAGATCAGGTCGTGCACCGTAAGGATCAGATTGCCCGGTCCCCAGAGTGGTCCAATATGAGATGTTGAGTGTGTCACTGTTGGCTTATCACGCAATAAGCGCAATGGCAAAGCAAAATGCGTATTCAATGGCCATTCTTGAGCCGTTGTGAGCAAGGACTGGCTGCTTCTCCGTGAGTCACAAGAGGGGCCATAGCACCGCAGTTGGATACCTAGCTCGTGGGAGCGCGCTTGTAATGCCGAAGCCAATCGTGCCGAATAGAGACCTACCCCCGTGGCGTTTACGCCCGCAAAACTTGTGTCGAGCGCCACCTTTAGAGCTTGATGGCGGCTTACTACAGACAAAGTATCACTCCACGTTATCTCTGGGATAGTGTTTGATCGTTGTGCAATCTGAAATCCGCAATCCGAAATCTAAAATCCGAAATCACCCTCAGGCTGCATTGTCGTTGGGCTGCGGGCTGAACCTGTAGCCCAGGCCGCGTTCCGTCAGTATCTGCACCGGCTGTTGCGGGTTGGCCTCCAACTTCTCCCGCAAGCGGCGCACGTAGATGCGCAGGTAGTCAAGCTCGCCCAGGTACTCCGGCCCCCATATCTTCGTTAACAGGTGGTCGTGCATTAGCACCTGCCCGGCGTTGCGGGTCAGTTGGTACAGAAGCTTATATTCGATGGGGGTCAGCTTGACGGGCTTGCCGCCGAGGAATACCTGGTGCGTCGAGTAGTTGATCAGAAGGTCGCCCGACTCGAACTTGCCGCCTCCCGACATCGGAGGCAGCGCCTGGGCGCGCCTGATGACGGCCTTGATACGCGCCGACAATTCCAGGTACCCGAACGGCTTGGTCACGTAGTCGTCGGCGCCAAGCTCCAGGCCGCGCACCTTGTCCATCTCCTCGCCCCTCGCCGAGATCATCAGCACAGGCACATCGGAGCGCTCGCGAATCCAGCGCAACACCTCGAATCCATTGGTGTCGGGTAAAGCTATATCTAGGAGAACCGCGTCGGGGTTCTCCCGGTTGAAGGCTATCTGTGCCTCCTTGCCTGCATAGGCGGCCACGATCAGCACCTCCGACCATTGCAGGCCGAAGGCCAGGCTTATAGCCTCGACCACGTCGTGGTCGTCGTCAATCACCAGGATCTTCATAGTTATCCTCCCCGCAGACCTGCGGCAGTGTAAAATAGAAGGTGCTGCCGGCCCCAGGCTTGCTGCTTACACTTATTTGTCCACCGTGCAGCTCGACAATCGAGCGTGCTATCGCCAATCCGAGGCCCGTCCCTTCGTGATTGGCCTCCGCAGCCCGGTAGAACTTGTCGAACACTCGCCGTTGCTCCTGCGGTGAAATACCCGGTCCTTCGTCCCGCACGAACACTCTCACCTGGCCATTGCGCGGTGTGGCGCCAACCACTATGATGCTTGCTGTGGGGCTGTACTTGTTGGCGTTCGACAGGAGATTCACCAGCACCTGTTCGAGCCGCCTGCGGTCGGCCTGTACCGCCAGCAAGTGCCAGCGCGGCGAGTCTGCCGCCGGTAGATCGGCCTTGATTACCTGGCTCCGTTCTTCAAACAGTGGCCGAAGTCCCGATATGGTGTCCAACAGCGCTTCACCAACATTCAACTCCTGATAGTTGAGAGTCACACGCCCGGCACGCAATCGCGCCATATCCAGCAGTTCGTTCACCAGGTTGATCAGGCGGTCGGTGCTCCGCCCGATGTTGTTCAACAATCGTGTCTCGGCTTCGGCACGGCCTCCACCACCAGTCCGGGTCTCATACCCACCCGACAGCGCTCCTACGCTCGTCTTGATGGAGGTAAGAGGCGTGCGCAACTCGTGCGATACCATCGAGAGCAGGTCACGCTCCAGGCGCTCGCGCTCCTCGGACCGCGCGGCCTTTTCGCGCTCCATCTCGTACAGTCGCGCCATGCGCGCCGCCACTGCCATCTGCTGGCTGATCGCGAGGAGCAGACCCACGTCCGCCTGGGTGAACGGTTGGGGGACGTAGCGCGCGACGAACAATGCGCCGATGACACGCTCATCGAGCAAGAACGGCACGCACGCCACCACCTCGGCGTGTGCGCCTCCACGCTCCAATCCTGCATATAGAGTGGGCTCGCCCTCCTTCGCGGTCACTATCACCGGCGCTCGCGTGGCCGTCACCCTGTCGATGATGCTGTGCTCGCGCTCGGAAAGCATTGGAGGGTTAGGCTCGCGGTCGGCAACGATGGCGAAGTCCGCGCTATCGCCGGTAGCGGCATCGCCGGCCAGGGAGTCGGGGTGCAGGAGTACGGCCAGGCCGGCATCCGCTTTGAGGGCTTCGCGCGAAGCCGACGCTACTGTTCGCAATATCTCGCCGAGGTTGGGCCTACCTGCCAGCACAGTGTTCGTCAGGTTGTTCAACAAGCGCAACTGCCTGGCCGCGCGCTCCTCAAGCTCGACCTTATGAACCTCCACCTCCACGGCGCGGCGCATACCGGCTGACATGAGCATCACCATCAGCAGGGAGGCCACCTGCACGATCAAGATCGGAACCCTGACGGCCTCCACAGGCTCCGGGTGCAGCAGGCTGAGAGTAACGAACACCGCAGAGCAACCCACCGCGAGCAGCAAAGACCTTGACAGCCCCACGCGCAACGCCGCCCCGATGATCAGGGCATAGTACAGCAAGATGAACGGGCTGAGGAAACCGCCCGTGAGCAAGATCGCGCCTGACGCGACGATCCAATCCACGACGAAGAGCGCGAACCCCGGAGAAGTGCGCCAGGGCACGCCAATAACGGTTATGACTACCAAGTTATATAAGATGAGGCCGAGCGACACCAGCACTGGGTCGGCCATATCCCAGGCGTATGGACCGGAAGAGCGCCCGTACCCAAGCAGGCTCCACAGGACTACAATGGCGACCCCGAAGCCGCGAATCGCCACATCCAGCCCGTCGATGGACGGCGCACCGTCGCGCACCAGCAGACGCGCCACGCGGCCCGGCACCCAGGTGCGGACGCTTGCCGGCATGTGCGTGGTAATGGCAGTGCGCTTACTTTTCATCTGACCCTCGCAACACCCTCTTCTGAGTCATTATAGACCCAAGCAGAAGACTATGCAAATTTAATCACAATCTGATTGACATGGCTATGTGCCTGTGGTAGATTGTGGTCGATGCAGTGGCTCATCGATATTCATAAGACCTTCTCGAACATGATCTCCCTTTATGCGCTTGTCGTGGGTATATGGGGTGTGGTCAACTTCTTGCGCCGGAAACCGCCGGACGGCAATTATAACGGATCGCTTGCCCTGGGGGTGGGGCTTTTCGTTCTGCAAGGTATTGTTG
>JBAURA010000282.1:0-5270 GCA_049580985.1 Chloroflexia bacterium | reverse complement strand
GACGTGCTGGACCACCAGCACCGGGCATATAGCTTCCACGTGCAACCTACGCCAGGTATGGACGAACGCTGGGGCCTGCTGAATATCCCGGCTGAGTGGAGTTTTCACCCGGACCCTTAATCCCACCCTCCCCGCTCGCTCAACATAGGGCGTGTCGCCAGCTCGACCAGCGTGCGGATCATCACGCCCGTTGCGCCCTTGATCTGCCAGGCGCAATCCTTCTCCAGGTAAGCCGTGCCCGCGATGTCGAGATGGACCCACGGGGTATCGGCCACGAACTGCTGGAGGAAGATGCCCGCCGTCAGCGCGCTACCGAAGCGGCCCCCGGTGTTCATCAGGTCGGCGATGTTGCTCTTGATCTGGTCCAGGTATTCTGGGTAGAGAGGCATGGGCCATACGCGCTCGCCCGCCCTGTCTGCCGCGGCCAGCACCGAGTCGAGCCAATCCTGGGGACCTCCCATAGCGCCGGTCGCCACCGTCCCCAGGGCGATTTTGATCCCGCCGGTGAGCGTCGCCAGGTCTACCAGCCGGTCAGCGCCCTTCTTACGAGCCAGGTGCAGCACGTCGGCCAGCACCAGGCGTCCCTCGGCGTCGGTGTTGATGATCTCGATAGTCTTGCCATTGGAGGCGCGCACAACGTCGCCCGGCCTGCTGGCTGTGGCGCCCGGCATGTTCTCCACCAGGCCAACCACGCCAAGCACGTTCACCTGCGCGCCAATGGAGGCCAGGGCGAGGACCGCAGACACGGCAGCCGTAGCGCCACACATATCGTACTTCATCCAGTGCATGTCCTGGGCCGGCTTGATCGAGATGCCGCCTGTATCGAAGGTGACGCCCTTACCGACGAAAGCGAGGGCGCTACCGCCCGCCGCTACCGCCCCGTTATATTCGAGCACCACCACACGCCGCTCGCGCGTGCTGCCCTGCGATACGCTCAGGAGCGATCCCATCTCGGCTTCGCGTATCGCGTCTTCGTCCATGACGGTGCATTGGACGCCAAGCTCTCCTGCTTTGCTTGCGATCTCCTCGGCGGCGCGCTCAGGGGTCATTACGTTGCCCGGCTCGTCGCCCAGCCAGCGCGCAAAGTTGATCGCGGAGGCGATCTTGCGGCCCCGCTCAAGAGCGCCCTGCTCGGCCTCGCCCGCTTCCTGCGCCCACACTCCGACCTCCGTAACCTCGCCTTTATGAGCATGGTCTTTGTAGAGGTCGGAGTCCCACAGCCCGGTAATCGCGCCGTCTGCTGTTGCCTGTATGGCCGTCGTGGAATCCACCCCGGCCGGCGCGTCAAAAACCAGGCAGACGCGCCCGGCGCGTTTGTTACGGGCGTGGCGCACCGCCGCCGATGCCAGGCGGCGGAAAATACGCAGGTCGTAGTCCTCTTGCTTGCCCGCGCCCAGCAAGAGCACGCGGCGGCTCTTTATCGGAGATGGGTATATCCACTCGACTTCGAAGGCCCTGCCTTTGAGCGAGCCGCTGTCCAAGAGCGCCTGCACAAGGCCTCCCGTGGCCGTGTCTAGCTCCTTTGCTTTGCCGGATAGACTCTTCTCCTGGAAATGTGTGACTACCAGCAGGTCGGCTTCGATGTTTGCCAGGTCGCCCGTGACGAGGGTGACGTTGGTGTCGACTTTACCCGTCATGACAGTTTCTCGCTACTGTGGCCGGGGAAGATGCTCGACTTGGGGTCGATGTAGTTCTTAGCGACGTTTACGGCCATAGCCGCCTGACCATAGCCGGTGGCGATCAGGTTCATCTTCACCTCTTCGGCCGCGATGTCGCCGGCGGCGAAGACGCCTGGAAGATTGGTCTCCATGCGGTAGTTGACGATGATGGCCCGGCCTTTCTTGTCCAGTTCAAGGCCCCATTCGCGGATCGGGCCTATATCGGCTTTGAAGCCAACGTTGACCAGGATCGCGTCTACGTCCAGGGTTATCTCTTCCTTGGTCTGGTTGTTAAAGACCACCACCTGCTCCATCTGGCCCTCGCCGGTCACGGAGCGTACCTCGTAAGGGGTGAGAATCTGGATCGGCAGGCTGCGCATCTCGGTGACCGAGCTTTCGTGCGCCCGGAACTCGTCGCGGCGGTGGATCAGGGTGATCGACTCGGCCAGCTCGTGCAGATTCAGCGTCCAGTCGACCGCCGAGTCGCCGCCGCCGACGATCAACAGGCGCTTACCCTCGAAGACAGCCTTCTCCTTCACGAAGTAGTGGACGCCGTTCCCCTCGTACTGCTCGATCCCCGGCACGGGGAGCTTGTTGGGGGCGAAAGCGCCCACACCGGCGCAGATTACGACCGTGCGAGTGTGGTGCTCGCCCTTGTCGGTGCTGAGCACCCAGTTACCGTCCTCACCGCGCGTCATGGAGAGCACGCGCTCGCCCAGGCAAATGGCGGGCTTCCACTGCGAGGCCTGCTCGACGAGCAGTTTCGCAAGGTCCTTAGCGACGATCTTGGGGAAGCCTGGCGCGTCGAAGATGTACTTCTCAGGGTAGAGGGCGGCAAGCTGCCCGCCTGCTTCCTCCAATGCGTCGATGATCTTCGTCTTCATCGTACGCATCCCCGCGTAAAAAGCGCCGAAGAGGCCGGTGGGGCCCGCGCCTATGATGGTAACGTCGTATAAGTCGCCTGAAACATCCTCGGCGCCATTGCCGGAGTTGGTAGTCTGATCCATGCTTCTCCTCCACTAAAAACTGCTTCTTTATGTGCCGAACCATTATAAACGATTGGAGGAGTGGGCGCAGGACGGTGCCTCTCACGGCGCTTGCGCGGCGAGGGCAACCATCTTGGCTAGCTGGGCGCGGTTGACCGGGCGCTCCGGGCCGAAAGTGCCGTCGGAGAAGCCACCTATTATGGCATGGCTGAAGGCCGTTTCGACGTAGCTGTAAGCCCAGTGGTCGCCAAGCACGTCGGGGAATGTGGGGCCTGGTGGAATCAGCAGTTGCCATTGCCGTCCGAGCACCAGGATCTTGGCGGTCTGCGCTCGCGTGAGGGGGTTGCCCGGCCTGAAGGTGCCATCCGGGTAGCCGCCGATCACACCGTGCTGTACCGCCGCCTCGACGTATGGATAGAATGTGCTGCCCAAAGGCACATCGCTGAACGTCGGGAGCGCGGGCGCATAAGGCTGCCAGCCCAGGCCTAGCACGAGCATCTTTGTGAATTGAGCACGAGTGCTGCCGTTTTCGGGACGGAAGGTGCCGTCGGCGTAGCCTCCGATGGCCCCCTCGCAATAGAGGTAGCTTACGTAGCTGTAAGCCCAGTGGGTGTCGGGCAGGTCGGAGAAACTCATGCCGCAGGGGCCGGGGGTGAAGGTGGGCTGGGGCGGCATGGTAGGCACAGGCGTCCACGTGTGCGTGGGGGTGGCGGTGCGGGTGGCACTGGCGGCGCGGGTGGGCGTTCTGGTAGGGGTCCTGGTGCGCGTGGGACTGGCCATTGGAGGGGCCGTGGGAGGTGGGGGCGGCGGGTTCGAGGTGAGGGCGGGGATCCACATCACGGCATCGAACCATACGTTTCTGCCGCTCTCCCCGGTCCAATCGGATAGCGATACGCGGGCGGGTGTGCCGCCGTTGAAGTGGAATTTGCCCAAGTGCGCCCAACTGCCCGAGCCTACGTCCGTAATGGCGCGCTGGCTGGTGGTTGCCTGGTACTGGCCGTTGCTCGCCGTCACTACGTATTTGGCGCTAGACGTATCGGTCGTGTCGTTGTCCACCCACGGTACGAACGCGTATACGTCGTAGTAGCCGCTATTGGCGAGGGTCGCGCTCCAGGTAGCCGAGTTATAGCTGCTTCCCTGGTTCACTACCGACGTGGTGACATAGGTGTTGGAGCCGCTATACCCGCCGTTGTGGGTCCACCAGTAATGTTGGGGATCGATCTGTGGCGGCGTAGGGGCGAATCCTGGGTCGGTGTTATCTACCAGGGCGGCACGCTGCCAGTCTCGCCTGACCAGCGACATATAGTAGGTCCAATTCCAGAAGGGGCCGGGGTCCGTGTGGTTCTGGTTGGGCACCTGGTAGTGGCCGATGACATGGGCGCGGTCCTTCTTGATCGCGTACTCCTCGGTGACGTCGCGGACGAGCGCGGCTGACGACTGGTACATGGCCTCCGTGTACCAACCCTGCTGGCTTGCGTAGCCCTCATGCTCGATGCCTATCGACCGTACATTGTAGTCCCAGTTGCCCGCGTGGTAGCCCGTATTGGCTTCGCGCACCATCTGGGTCATGTGCCCATCGGACGAGCGGATCACGTAGTGAGCGGCTACGCGCGATTCGGGGTTCTGGAACCACGAGATCGCCGACGCATAAGAGCCTTCTGTGTCATGGATGATCACCTTATCAAGCGGCGGGTATGGCCTGCCCACTGTGTAGTTGTTGGGGTGGGCGGGCACCCAAACCGCCGGGGGATAGTCGTCGCTGTCGGGGTCCCTGGCCGGAGCGTGCAGGGGCGTGGGCATATCATCTACCGATATAGGCGGGAGGGTAACTATCTCCCCACTGGGGAGAGTAGCGGAAACGCCTTCCTGGATCACTCGAAATACTTCCTGGGCGTAGCCGTCTTGAACAAGGGGATCGAGCGCACCCGAATAGGCCCCCACCGCGGCATACCAATCTGTAATGTTAGTTGTCTCTTTACCTTTCGTGATAGCTTTACGGGATATGTCGCTCAATACTGCGGCCCCGGCTTCGATATTGGCTTCCTCGAAATAGCGGATCGATTCAGGTGTCAAGCCGGTCAGCTTGGCCGCCTGCTCCATCGTGCCATTTGCGCCGCCGATGTGCATTATCCCGTAGCCACCATCCAGGGACGGGTCACCGTGCCGTTGCTCCCAGTGCGATTCGACCCACCCAACCGCCATCAGCACGGCGAGCGGTACGTCCCAGTGGCGGGCGGCCACCTGGAAGCTCTGCATCACACGGCCTTCACCTGAGACATTCTTGCCTTCGGTCGTTTGGGCCAATGTGGAGCCGCTACCCAGCGCGAGGAGAGTAAGCGCGCATATGAGCAGCGCCATTACGCGCCGAGCGCGTGGCAAAGGGGTGCCGAGCTTGGTGTTGGAGGAGATATGGGGCGTGTGCATTGGCGACCTCTCTTGCTTGTGCTATATAGGCCATTTTACTTTACAATAAAACGTGCCCAGGTGCAGCAGGTTGCGTGCGTATGCCTTGCCAACTTGCCAGCGCCTGAGGGTGAAGTCATTCTCGAACAGCGCCCGCCGAGAGTTCGCTACGCTCATAATCGGGGGCTACGCAAACAAAGTCCGCCTTCGCGAACTACTCTCC
>JBAURA010000281.1:0-1500 GCA_049580985.1 Chloroflexia bacterium | reverse complement strand
CCATCATCCCGTTGGCCGGGATGTTGCTGGGGGCGTGGAACGTCTATTGGCTGTTGCGCACTATAAGGGAGTGGCGCGCCCACCGGTGAGGAATATCTAGAATAACTTCGGCTGCTCGGCTTCAGGCTCTTCGCTGCGGACTGGATAAGGCACGCCTATGTGCTCGTAAGCCCTGCGGGTGGCTACGCGGCCCCTGGGCGTGCGCGCCAGGAAGCCAAGCTGTAGCAGGTAAGGCTCGTAAACGTCGGTGATGGCGTCGGTCTCTTCGCTGATGGAGGCCGCTATCGTGCTCAGGCCTACGGGGCCGCCGTCGAACTTCTCGATGATGGCGCGCAGCACGCGGCGGTCGGTATCGTCCAATCCGAGGGGATCGATCTCCAGTCTGCGTAGCGCCTCGTGCGCCACTTCCTCCGTAATGATCCCCTCGGCTCGCACCTGTGCGTAGTCACGCACGCGCCTCAGCAGGCGGTTCGCCACGCGGGGCGTGCCCCGGCTCCGGTGGGCGATAGTGATGGCCCCCTCAGGCTCGATGGCTACCCCCATGATTGCCGATGACCGCTTGATGATCTTCTCCATGGCGTCCTGCGAGTAATATTCGAGCCGGAACGTCACGCCAAAGCGGTCGCGCAGAGGCGAGGATAGCATGGCGAGCCGGGTGGTCGCGCCGATGATAGTGAACGGCGGCAGGTTGAGGCGCAAAGAGCGCGCGCTCGGCCCCTTGCCGATCATCACGTCGAGGGCGTAGTCCTCCATAGCGGGGTACAGCACCTCCTCGATGGAGCGGTTGAGACGGTGGATCTCGTCGATGAAGAGTATCTCATTCGCCTTCAGGTTGGTGAGGATGGAGGCGAGGTCGCCCGGCCTCTCGATGGCGGGACCGGATGTGGTCTTGATCGGCACGCCCATCTCGTTGGCGATCACGGAGCTGATTGTAGTCTTGCCAAGGCCGGGCGGGCCATAAAAGAGCAGGTGGTCGAGCACCTCGGCGCGGGCCTTGGCCGCTTCCAGCATGATCTCGATGTGCTCTTTCAGCTTCTCCTGCCCGATATACTCCGCTAAACGCCTGGGGCGCAGCGTCTGCTCGATCTCTTCTTCGTTCTGCCTGGTCTTAGCCGAAACAAGTCTCTCTACCATCTCTAATACCTCGCAACTAGCTTAGAACATATTTGCTATATTATACCACATAATACGCAATTGTGGATCAACCAATTTTGAAGAGAAATGGCGAATCATGTAAAACGTAAGACGCATTTGTGAAAAGAGTGCATAGTCGCAGGGAAGCCGGCCAAATCGCCCTTGTACTTCTGGGTGGAACAAATCGCAACTAGTGTATGTAAAAAGCCGGCCCCGTCGACATTGTCATCCTGAGTACATTACCAACGAAAAAGTGGCACATAACTACTCAGGTTCGATTTGTCATTCTGAGCGAAGCGAAGAATCCGTTCGAGCGAGATTCGGCTTCTCTCAGGCGTGGATTTTACACCCACAAACAGGATCTTA